>JANXSH010000638.1 GCA_025356615.1 Planctomycetia bacterium
ATGCACCGAAGGAAGACCGAGTCGATACGGACAGCAGGCACCATCCAGGTATCGCGCTCTTCTCTTCATCCTGTGAATTTCTCTGTGTCCTCTGGGCCTCCGTGGTTCGCTTCGTCTTCTATCGCGATCCGCTCACCGGGAAGGCTCAAAACCGCCAGTTGAGTTGCACGATCACTTCGACATCGAACGGTCGCGGTCCCGTTACAGGAGCGGCAACGCCAACCGTCAGGGTCGAAGCCCCATACAAACCAATATGGATACCGGCTTCGAGCGCGAGTAAGTCTGGCGCGATGATGGGGTTGTTCCGCCCGCGATTGGACAAGGGCGTGGTCAGATGGGCCTCCACGATCGGGCTGATAAAACTGATCGCATCCCCCTCAGTGCCCAGGTAGACCTTGTAGCCGATGCCGAGATCGTTGAAGAGGAGCGTCGGCATCCGAGAATCGGTCGAGGCCGCGACCGACGTGAAGCCCTGGAGGTAGGCTCGGCCCTCGCTCCAGCGGTAGCCGACGAAGGGCTGAAAAATGGTCGTGTCGAGATTCCCTGCCGTGGTGAGGATGCTCGGGCCGGTCGGCACAGTGAGTGCGAGGCCCGCAGACAGAACGCTCCCCGTGTCTGGGTCACTCCAGATCGCATACTTGAGGATCGCGGTCAAGTTGCCGAGATCGCTGAAGGAGCCGTCTCCCTGTTGCTGCACGAGAGGGACTCGCAGGCCGATCGAAACGCGGCCCTCGAGCAAGGACTTCTCGAAACCGAACACTTCTCGGTTCCCATTGATCTGGGGCGCGAAGGCAGGGGTTCGCGTGGTGACGAAGGCGGGATTGTTATTGATCGTCGTCGTCAAAGTGTCGGTCCGGGGTCGGGCCGCGCCGAGGTCTGGGCCACGCAGATCCCCGAAGTACTGGTAGGTGAGGAACACGCGGTCCTCCGGGGCCGGGCTTTCATTCTCGCCGATCTTGAACGCCCCGAGTGACAGAATGGGCGCGGCGAATGGGACCGTCACGGGTATTGTCTGTTGCACCGTGACGGGCACGAGGGTTGTCACCGCCACGGGCACCCCATTTGCGCCGATAAACGGCCTACCAATGATCTGCTGGATCTGAGTGGTAGTCTGAACGGCGGGGACCATGACCAAGCGACGGGTGAACAAGCCCTGGTAGTCACCCAACATATGTGGGTTGAAGCCCCTCCCAGGAGCCTCGCCCCCCCGCGATGGAGCCTGCGCAAAATCGTCCCTCGCGGGTGGACGCTCGGCAGGCTGTGGCGCAGGATTTTCCGGCGTCTTCGGTGTCTCTGGCGTCTTTGACTTGTCTGGGGTCTTTGACTTGTCTGAGGTCTTTGACTTGTCTGGGGCTTGAACCAGTGTCATCCCCGATGGCTCGGGCCTGCCCAAGTTGGCGATCCCTGGCAGTTCCTGTGCCATCACCGCCCCCACCCAGGCGGAGGTAAGGCATAGTCCGACGAGAACGACCCACGTCCGCTTGCCTCTCATGAGAGTGTCTCCGCCAAAAGGATCTCTTTCTTGCAACTCGCGAACCAACGGCTTCATGCTATTTATCGACAGAAGGCGGTGAGTTGTTAAAGTCAAGTTTCCGGGTAGGAAGCGTATAGACGCTAAACTGGGCAAAATCGTCCTGTGCCTCTGGCACATCGACTGCGCGAGGTTCGGCTCGCCGACGGCTCCCGATGTCACGGAGGCGGTCCGGAGCGCAACAGTAGTTTCAAAGATCACAGAGCGTTGCTGGTACGCCCCCCCCGCCCCCTCCCCTAAAAGGGAGGGGGCGCAAGCCCGGCCCGTGGGAGACTTCACGCCAAAGTCATGCCTCCGGCTCCCCTTTCCTTTTAGCCCGAGTTCAACACTCGAGGGGTAAGAGTTGTTGGTAAATAAGGACTTGCGTCGCCTATCTACACTACACGGCGGGGTTCAGCCTCCAGGTTCGGGGGCAGGTAACGCTCCGGAATCGGCCAGCCCAGCGCTGCCAGGATCGCTCGTCGTGCGGACGAAGGCACCGAGGCTCGCTCGAAACGCAGCCGATGGCCATCGCTGGTCTGACACGACCACGGCCACATCGAAGTCATCTCGAAAGGCGTCGAGGAGGAGGTACGTCGCGATGTTCACGTCGGAACCCTTCTCCTCCGACTCGTGGACCAGGGCGAACGGGTCGCCGCCCGGCGGGGGCGCGACCAGCTTCATGTGGACCTGGGTCGCGTTGTACTGACCGTAGTGGATCTCCACCTCGGGGAGCGTGGCGAGGGCGCGAAGGTAGGCGGCTGGACGGACAGGTTGAATCGGGTCTCCAGGATACGCCTTGACGCGAGCCGTGAAGTATCGCACCCGGTCGAGCTGGTTGGCCGGACCTGGGAAAGACTTCCAGCAGAAATCCACCACATCGAGCCACTCGTGTGGGGTGTTCTCGAGGGAACCGTAGTAGAGGTTGAAGCCGTCGATGTAGAAGTTGGTCTTCATAGGCGGGAGGTAAAAAGGCCAAGACCGCCCCAGCGGGACGGCCTTGCCGCCCGGCCGCCCAAGCAACCGGGGATGTGAAGAGGATCTTGTCACTCCCCCCCCGGAAGGCAAGTAGAATCGTCCAATCGAGTCCCACGGGTGACTACGGAAGTAGGCGAATTCCACCCGTCGCAATCGGGAGGCTTCGCCAGTTTCCGTAGTCACATGGTGTCCATTCGTCGATTCACTCTTGCCTGCACTGGTATCTCGTCGTATGGTGAATAGCTGAAGAATAAAGAAGAAGGCATGAAATCAGGCTGCCCTCGGCAAGAGGGAGTGGACACATGGATGCACGAAAAACACTAGGTGCCGGCCTTCATCGGCTGGTATCCCGGGAGACACATTCGGATTCGGTCACTCTGCCCGCGCCTCTCACGGCGGAGCAGGTCTACCACGACTACGCGCCGAGAGTCTTCTCGGTCGCCCGGAGCATGGTCGGCAGCGACTTCGACGCCGAAGACGTGACCCAAGATGTCCTCCTCCAGGTCATCCGCAAGTTGCCGACGTTTCGAGGCGATGCCGCGTTCCCGACGTGGCTCCATCGCGTGACCGTCAACGCCGCGCTGTCGCACCGTCGCCGCCAGGCCGTGCGACAGGGGCACGGACTCGACCGCTCGCTCGAACAGTGCCCGGAGACGGAATCGACCCACGCTTCGGGGCGTGGCGTCTTGCCCCCGGACGACGTACTACTAAGCCGCGAAACGCGCGACATGATCGATCAGGCCATCGCCGACTTGCCGGAGATGTATCGCGAGGTCTTCGTCCTCGCCGATGTACAGGAGCTTGCGAATGCGGAGATCGGCGAACAACTGGAGATGACGCTCCCTGCCGTCAAGAGCCGGTTGCACCGGGCGCGAGCCATGCTCCGGGAGGCGCTCACTCCGCACTTCGACTTCGTCGAAGTCTGACCCATGCCTCGACATGGGAGCCGCCATGAACCACGTCCCCGCGCCGGTCGCGTCCTGGATTCCGTCGCCCGAACAGCGACGCCAGGCCGCCCTGCACTTCGACCGCGGGAATCAGCTCGTGGCGACGGGGGACTGCGCCGCCGGCGTCCGGCTCTTGCTCGAATGCAGTCGGCTCGACCCGGCCAACCTCCTCTACCGCCAGGCGTTGCGCCGCGCCCAGAAGGCCGGCTTCGGCAACCAGAAGCGAGCCGGGTGGCTGGCGTGGCTACGGTCCTGGCCGCTCCGCGCTCGCCTTCGGGCGGCCCGGCGAGCGGGGCGCTACCTGGAGATGTTGGACATCGGCGAACGCATCCTCGTTCGTAACCCCTGGAACGTGCCCGTGCAACTCGAGATGGCCGGCGCGGCCGAGATCCTCGGCCTGCTCGATGTCGCCATCTGGAACCTCGAGCAGGCACGTCACGTCGAGCCGAACGACCCCGCCGTCAACCGCCGGGTCGCGCGCCTCTACGAGCAGCGCGGCAATTACACGCAATCGATCGACCTGTGGACCCTCGTCCTCGGGGCGGCCCCCGATGACGAAGAGGCCGTCCGCAAACTGGGCGAAATGAAACCCGTCCCGCCTGCACCGTCGGACCCGTTCCAGCGCGAGGACACCGCCCTCCGCACTCGCCTCGCCGAGGATCCGACCCGCGCGACGACCTATCGCGACCTCTCCCGCCTCCACCGCCGAGCCGGCCTATTCGAGGCCGCCCACGCCGTCTTGCTCGACGGGCTGGCGGCCACCGGCAACGCCTTCGACTTGACGGTCGAACTGGCCGAACTCCAGATCGAGCCGTTTCGTCAAGACCTCGCGCACGCCGATCAGAAGATCGCCGTCCACGCCGACGACGACCTGAGACGAATCCAGGCTGACCTTCGCCGCGAGATCAACACGCGCGAACTGGACCTCTTCCGCCTCCTGTCCGACCGCCATCCGGGGCGCTCCGAGTATCGCTACGAGGTCGGCATCCGCCTCATGAAGGCCGGCCAACTCGACGAAGCGCTGACGGCCCTTGCCATCGCCCAGGCCGACCCGGCGTATCGTGGCCCCTCGCTGATCGCCCAGGGGCAGTGCCTTCGGACACGCTGCGAACCACGTCGCGCACTCGAGTGCTTCGAGGAGGCGCTCGAGGCACTACCCACCGACGCCGGTCGCCTGCGTCTCGAAGCGATCTACGAGCTAGCGCGGTGCCACGCCGACCTCGGCGAGTGGCCCCGCGCGGTCGATCTCGCCTGTGACCTCGTCCGCCTCGACCCCGAACACGGCGACATCGTCCGCCTTCTCGAGGACTGGCAATCGCGGTCGCGCTCGGCGTAGGAGAAGACCTCATCCGCTCATTCTTCCGCGTCCTCGGTCGGCAAATTCCCCGCCTTGTCTGCGATCCACCGCAGTTGACGAGCCATTCCCAGCATTAGGTTCACCTCCATCGGCGACGGCCCGGCGCGGCCGATCAGGTGCCGAATCGCGTGCATGAGCGCCGGGCCGCGATGTCCACGAAGATAGCCGATCGCGTCGAGGCCGCGCTCGAGTTCGGCGAACATCCGATCCTGGTCGGCGATCGGGGCACCCTCGTCGCGCGCGGGGGTTCGCCCGGAGGTCGAAAGCCAGACGCGGCGCACCTCGTAGAGGCACACGGCGACGGCCTGGGCCA
This sequence comes from Planctomycetia bacterium, assembly GCA_025356615.1. Taxonomy (GTDB): domain Bacteria; phylum Planctomycetota; class Planctomycetia; order Gemmatales; family Gemmataceae; genus JANXSH01. Next base: position 5,106 of record JANXSH010000638.1, read on the forward strand.
GGTTAAGCGCCATGTGGGCCGAATCGGTGGGGATGTGAATCTGAAAGTGGCACCGAGTCACCTCGTCGTTGTCGAGGCCCGTCGGCTCGGGGCCGAACACCAGGGCGACGACGCCGGAGTTCATCGCCCCGACGACGGCGGGCGCGATCTGCTCCGGAGTGCCGACGTTCTGACGGCGGAACTGCCCGCCGATGATGGCGCTGGTCGCCACGCTCGACACGCAATCGGCCAGGGCGGAAGCGAGGTCCGGGACGACGCGGGCGGATCGCAACAACTCCCGCGCGTGGTGTGTCGCCATTGTCTCGGCCTGCTCACTCGCCGGGTCGGCGACCGGGGCGACGAGGACGAGATCGCGCGACCCCATGTTGCCCATGATGCGGGCCACCGAGCCGAGGTTGCCGGCGATCTCCGTCCGCACCAGGACGACGCGAAGGGCGTGCATGCTCACTCCCAAAGGGTGACGGCGGGTGACAAGGTGACAAGGTGACAAGGACAGCATCGATCACCGAAGTCTCGCCGGGTTATCACCCCCTTCACCTTGTCACCTCCTTGTAACCCGAAGGGCCAGATCCTTGACGCCCTTGAGGTTGATCTTGCCGGTGCCCAGGACGGGCATCTCGACCACGATGAAGAAGTCGCGCTCTCCCGGAACCCACAAGTTGGGCAGTCCCAGGGCCGAGAGCTTCTGAGTCCATTGTCGGATGGTCAGGTCGAATGGGCGGAACGCCTCCTCGATGTAGAGGACGACGACGCGCTCGCCGCGCGACTCGTCGGGGACGCACGCCACGACGCAGACGCGCTCGGAGGTGCCCAGCGCGTCGTGCAGCGCCTCCTCGATCTTCTCGAGCGGGACCATCTCTCCGCCGACCTTGGCGAAGCGCGACAGCCGGCCCGTGATCGTGATGTGCCCCTCGGCGTCGATGCGGGCCATGTCGCCGGTGATGTACCATCCGTCGAGCAGCACCCCGGCGGTGAGGTCGGGCTTGTGCAAATAGCCCTTCATGACGTTCGCGCCGAAGACGACGAGCATGCCCTCCTCGCCGGGCGGCAGGATCTCGCGCGTGTCGGGATCGACCGCACGGACCGCGACGCCCGGCAGGGGCGCGCCGACGGTGCCGGTGCGGTTGTGCGTCTGCGTCAGCCCGCCGCAGACCTGATCGGGCAGATTCGTGGAGACGACGGGTGAGAGTTCTGTGCAGCCGTATCCCTCGAGCGGCATCACGCCGAATCGCTTGTGGAACTCCTCGGCGAGGCCGGGCGGCAGCTTCTCCGCGCCGCAGACGAGGCCGCGAATCGAGCGGAAGTCGTCCGCCTCGCACTTCTTGAGGCAGAACCGGAGGAACGTCGCCGTCGAGAGGTAGATCGTGCAGTGGTGCTTCTTGCACAGTTCGCCGATCTCGCGCGCCTGGCGCGGGTCGGCGTGGTAGACGCCTGCGGCCCCGACTTGGAGCGGCCCCCAAAGCGTGACGGTGTACCCAAAACTATGGAAGAACGGCAACACGCCCAACAGGCGATCCGTCGGGGTGAGCGTCACGGCTTGGACGATCGACTCGACGTTGGCCGCGACGTTGTCGTGCGTCAGCTGGACGCCCTTCGGGTCGCCCGTGCTGCCGCTGGAGAAGATGACCGTGGCCACGTCGTCGAGCGAATGCTTCTCCAGCCCGAGAGCGCGGTCGAGGAACCAGCCCGGTAGGAGGATGACCGAGAGTAGCGCGCGGAGCTTCATCCCCTTCGTGACCTTCGGCAACAGGTCGTCGAGGTAGACCAGCTCGACGCCCGGCCCCGGATCGAGCGCGAGGCGTGCGGTGAACTTCTTGGCCGTCAAAACGTACTTGCACCCGCACTGGCGGAGCGCCGACCGGATGCCGTCGGCCGACGAGGTGTAGTTGAGGTTGACCGACACCTTGCCGAGCAGCGCCAGCGCGACGTTGGCGAGCGCCCCGCCCCGACCGGGGGGGAGCCAGATCGCGACCATCGGGGTCTCCCCGAGCATCGGGCGGAGCAGCCCGGCGAGGCAGACGCTCCCGACATATGCCTTGGCGTAGTTCATGTCCTGGCCCGGCGCGGTCGAGTCGATCCAGCAGAGGCGGAACGGGTGGCGGGCCGCCATGCGGACGAACCGACGGTGGACGGGACGACGCCAGGAGCGCCGCTCGACCGCGAGTCTCGCGCTGAGTTCCTGCATCGCCTGCCGGGCGGCTGGCGCAGTCGTCCCGGCGGGGAGTGCCGCGCCGAAGCTGACCCACACCGGCGAGGGGAACTCGGGAGGCAAGTGACGGACGAACTTGCCGCCGTGGAGGCTGAACAGGCTCGCCTGCGGCTGGTGCAAGCAAACCGGGACGATCGGGACCGGGGCGCGGGCCGTGAGCCGGTCGTAGACTAGAGACATGGGGATGACGGTCCCGTCTTCGAGCTGGCACCCCTCGGCGAAGATGCACACGACCTCGCCGCGCTCCAGCGCCTCCGTGGCAGCCGCGATGGCCCGGTTGATCGCCTCGGCATCGCTGCCCGTCGGGGTGATCGCCCCGACCCGGCGGAGCAGCCAGCCGGGCAACCCCCGATTCGTCCACCCCGCGAGGATGAGGAACCGCACACGTCGCGGACACGCCGTCAGGACGAGGAGCCAGCCGAGATAGCTGATCGGGTTACACAGCATCAGCACCGGCCCCGACGCGGGGACGCGCGTCCGGCCTTCGCTGCGGATCCACAGAATGGATCGCGTTATCGCCAGCATGGACAGCCAGACGGCCGAATAGGGGCGCAGGACGAGCAACAAGAGAAAGACCAGAACCATGCCGACGAGCAACATCCCGCCGCTTTCCCAACCGACGAGGTCGCCCCAATCGCCCCAAAGGGGTACGAGGGCGAATCCGGGCGCTTGGGTCGGCTGAGGCACGTTCGGATCTCCTGGCGAGGCGAGCCTATCGACACAGCGGAGCTAGGACGCGGGGCTTTGGGTCAGGGCAGATCGCACCTCCTCGAGGCTCCGTGTCTTGGCGAGTTGGAGGAAGCGGTCGAGTTCGGCCATCTGGCTCGACTGCCTCACCGATGGCATCAGCGCCTGAACCTCCTGGGGGAAGCGGACCTCGAGGACCGCCTCGATCGACCTCTTCTTCCCCTCGAGTAAGCCCTTCTCCAACCCGCGACGCTCGGCGTAAGTGACGTAAGGCACAGCGGTCTCCTTTTCCTTCCGGACGATCTCCTGCCAGATGCGTTCATCATACTCTTTGGGTAAGAGGAGGAGCCAGTCCAGGTAGCGATACCAGCGCCGCAGGTCGTCCGCGCCCATTCCTCGCCCCTGGAGCAGCAGGATCAGTTCGAGCTTCGTCGCCATGCGTCTCTCGGGATCCTTCTTCGTTCGCATGGCGGTGAGCTGCGCCAGCACGAACAGCGCGACCGGGTTCTCGTG
>JANXSH010000700.1 GCA_025356615.1 Planctomycetia bacterium
TCCTCGGAGACGAGATCAATCGCACGCCGCCGAAGACCCAGGCCGCACTACTCCAGGCGATGCAGGAGTACAAGGTCACGACGGCGGGCACGGACTACGTCCTCCAGAAGCCGTTCCTCGTCCTCGGCACCCAGAACCCGATCGAGCAAGAAGGCACCTACCCGCTGCCCGAGGCCCAGCTCGATCGTTTCATGTTCAAGGTCGTCATCGACTACCCGACCTTCGACGAGGAGCTGACCATCGCCGAGACGACGACCTCGACCGACCCGGTCAAGCTCGAGCCGATCTTCGACCGCGACGCGATCCTCGCCTTGCAGCGCACGGTCCGCAAGGTGCTGATCGGCCGGTCGGTCACGACCTACGCCGTCCAACTCGTCAGGGCGACGCGCCCCGGCTCCGACGAGGCACCCGACTTCGTCAAGAAGTACCTGACGTATGGGGCCGGCCCCCGCGCCTGTCAAGCACTCCTCCTCGGGGCCAAGGCCAATGCCCTGCTCGAGGGGCGAGTCCACGTCTCGACCGAAGACATCCGCTACGTCGCGCGCCCCGTGCTGCGGCACCGCCTCGCCACCAGCTTCCGGGCCGACAGCGATGGCGTGAAGCCCGACCACATCGTCGAGAAGCTGTTCGCGACGATCCGCGAGCCGATGGCGAAGTAGTTGATTCGTCGGCGCTTATACGATACCTCGTTTTGGTCTTGCATCTCTCCAACCTCCTGGCTATGAGTCCGCCTTCAGTCGAGAATTTCGGGGCATTTCTCGTCGGATCGGAGGTCCATCGTGTACGTCGCGTGTTCGACTCTGTGTTTCGGGCGTCATTCTCTCGAGGAGGCGCTGCGAACGATCAGCGAGTTGCGTTTCAGCAAGGTCGATGTGGGCATCTACGAGCACGGCCGGCACCTCAAGCCTTCGGAAGTGGCTGCGGACGTGCCTGCGGCGGCTGCACGCCTGCGTTACGGGCCGGGCCTCGCCCCTGCGGCCTTCTCGGTGTCCTTCGACGCGCCCTCCGAAGAGGAGTACCAGAAGCAGTTCCTGGCGATCTGTCGGCTGGCCCGGCAGGTGGCGGTGTCCCTCGTGAACGTGGAACCGTCCCCGCTCGAGGTGCCCCTCGAACACGAACTGAAGCGTCTGGCGCGGCTCGTGGCGGTGAGCGAGGCGGAGGGGATCCAGGTGACGGTCTCGACGCTCCAGGGGACGCACACCCACACGCCGGAAGGGGCCATGACCCTGTGTGAAAAGGTTCGCGGGCTGGGCCTGACGCTCGACCCGAGCCATTACACCGTCGGGGCGATGGCCGGCAAGTGTTATGACAACGTGTTCGCCTTCGTCAAGCACGTCCACTTGCGCGACACGGGGCGGGGGCCGAACCAGTTCCAGGTCCGCATCGGCCAGGGCGAGATCGAGTACGGGCGGATCATCTCCTCGCTCGAGCGCTACCGCTACGGGCGTGTGCTGACCGTCGATATCCGCGACATCCCCGATGCCGACTTCGCGATGGAACCGGAAGTGCGGAAACTGAAGTACCTCCTCGAGAGCCAGGTGTAAGGTTCTCCGCCGAGAAAAGGTGACAAGGTGACAAGGTGACAAGGTGACAAGGTGACAAGGTGACAAGGTGACAAGGTGACAAGGTGACAAGGGGCATCAACGCCTTGTCACCTTGTCACCTTGTCACCTTGTCGCCTTGTCATCCGAGGAGCCGATGGCGGCTTTCATCTCGCGGACGGCGCGCTCCAGGCCGACGAGGACCGCCCGGCTTATGATGCTGTGACCGATGTTGAGTTCCTCGACGTGGGCGAGGGCGGCGATGGCCTGGACGTTGTGATAGTTCAGGCCGTGGCCCATGTGGACGTGCAGGCCGCGCTCGTGGGCGTGGCGGGCGGAGAGGGCGAGCTTCTCGCGCTGCCGTTCGCGCTCCGGCGCGGTCTTCGCCTCGGAATACGACGCAGTTTGGAACTCGACGGCCGTCGCTCCGAGGCGATGGCTCGCGTCGATCTGCGCCGGGTCAGGATCGATGAAGAGCGACACATCGATCCCCGCTCCCTGCAAGCGCCGGACGTGGGAGAGCAGGCTCTTTTCGTGCGCGACGACATCGAGACCGCCTTCGGTGGTGAGTTCCTGTCGGCGCTCGGGGACGAGTGTCGCCTCTTCGGGCAGGATCTCGAGCGCGATCTCGACGATCGACTCGACGGCGGCCAACTCCAGGTTGAGCCGGGTCGTCACGACGGGACGCAGGAGGCGGGCGTCGCGGTCCTGGATGTGGCGGCGGTCCTCGCGGAGGTGGATCGTGATGCCGTCGGCCCCGCCCAGTGTGGCGAGGATGGCCGCCGCGACGGGGTCCGGCTCATCTCCCCGGCGGGCCTGGCGGAGCGTGGCGACGTGGTCGATGTTGACTCCCAGCCGGATCATGCGCAGATACCTCCCCGGATCAAAGACGCAGCGACGACGGCAGATCCGGGGCCGTCTCGCGATACCGGCGCGCCTCATAGCTCAAGAGCTTGATGAGGCTAAAACACAGCAGGATCTCGATCGGCTTGCAGAAGAGGCTGTAGGGCACCCACCAGCCGGTCGTGAGGAACAGGCCGAGCAAAACGGGCGGCACCACTCGACCCGCCCAGGAGAGCCGATAGCGAGGATCGACGTACAGGTAGAACATCGCCTGCAACTCGGCGAATATCTCGCGGATGGCCCACGGGCGGGCCGGTGGTCGGCCCGTGGTGGCGGGGCCGGGCGATGTCTGCGACGAGACGGTCGGCATGATGATCGAGGTGATCAGGTGCTTGCCCACCGAGCCGAGGGCCGACGCCTTGGCGAGGATCGACGGTTCGGCGATGTGCGTGGAGGAGGGAGCGGCCTCGGGCCTCGTGCGCTCGATGTAGCCCGTCACTCGCTGGAACAGCCGCTCTTCCAGGCCGTCGA
>JANXSH010000364.1 GCA_025356615.1 Planctomycetia bacterium
CCACCAGTATCGCAATGCGCAGGCTCGACGAGCGAAGAAGGCCAGACCAACGGTAGAACGCAGCCGGAAGAAGCGGCGACCGCCCAGACGAAAACGCAACAAACGATCTACTGTGAGATCGACGTAGCGCTGTAGTGCTAACCCCTCTCCCCTGAGAGGCTGTGAATTATTAGATGTTTGTACAGTAAACAGGTTCAGAATTCGACGTAAGTCATTAAATTTCGACCCATTTTTGACGGGCTACAGTGTACAAATGACTAATTATTCACAGCCTCTGAGTACAGGGGCGAGGGGGACCGGAAGAGTCCCCATTCGCCTTAAGTTTTGCGCATGGGGTGGGGTGGACAGTGACCCCTGCGGATACCTACAACGGCGGGAGAGGAACTCGAACCGATCGGGAGAACACGATGCGTCGAATCGCACTGCTCATAGGGTTGGGGATCATCACGACGGCCGGCCCGGCGTCGGCTAACGAGAAGGACGCGAAGGCCATCGTCCAACGCGCGATCACGTCTCACGGCGGGGCCGAGGCGCTGACGAAGGCGCAGCTGTGTAAGCGGGTGGACAAGGGCAAACAAGCCGTCCTCGACAAGGAGGAGCCGTTCGTCAGCACCGTCTCGCGGAACCTGCCGGACAAGGTCCGGCTCCAGATCGAACTGGGGAAGAGTTTCAAGACGACCATCGTCCTCGATGGCGAGACCGGCTGGCAAGCCGACAACGGCGGCCCCGCAGCGAAGATGCTCGCCGGCCGACTCCGCGAGGTGCGCGAGGAAGCCTACCTCTGGCACATCACGACGCTCGTACCGCTCCAGGGGAGCGAGTTCACCCTTTCGACCCTCCCCGAATCCAAAGTCGGCACCGAGGCAGTCGTCGGCGTGAAGGTCGAGCGCAAGGGCCACGCCGACACGAAGCTCTACTTCAACAAGCGCAACGGCATCCTGCTGAGCGCGGAGCGGCGCGTCTTCGAGGCCGGCATCGCGGTCGATAAGATGTACCTCTACGAAGGCCACAAGAGCTTCGGCGGGGCCATGCTGCCGACCAAGGAGACGGTCAAACTCAACGACCGCAAGTGGACGGAGTTCACGATCAGCGATTACACGTTCCCGACGAAGTTCGAGGCGAGTGTATTCGCGAAGCCGTAGGATCGATGGCAATTCACTTGATCGGGTCGCCGCACGGGGTATCGTAGATAAGGATTGTCCCGCCTTTTCAGTGAGCCTGAGCCTACGTCGCTGGGAACCATCGTGATGACAAGTCGATTCCGGTGGCTGTTCGCCCTCGTCCTCGCCATGATGAGTCCCGGCCCGAACGCACTCGCGGACAAATATGGACCGCCCGTCCCCTACAAAAAAGAGGTGCCGGGTGGGAAATTCGTGTTCGTCATGATCGCGACGATCGAGGTCAATCGGGATCGCGCTGGTTGGGCACCCGAATCGGATGAGGTCAAGGAGATCCGACGAACCTACAAGCGGAGCGGCCTGTATCGCTCGGACAACTCGGACGAGCCGCTGTGGACCGTGGACTGGTTCGATCCCGGTATCCCGCTCGCCTCGGACGGAGTCCATTTGATACGGACTGGGCATTCGAGGTTCTTCGGTAGCGAGGGGGTCAGTTTCTATTCGAACGGTAAGCTTTTGCAGGCTTACCTGCTCCGCGAGTTGGTCGATGACACGAGTAGGATGGGCCGGAGTGTGACCACCCTCGACTGGATGCGAGAAGGTTGGCTCGATGAAAGGCGGATGGAATACACGCTCGAAACCTGGGATGGGAACCGATTCGTGTTCGATGTCCGTACCGGCGAGATGTTGTCCGATTCCCGGACTGGACGGATTCCTGCTGGACGGGTTCCTGGGTGGGTGTGGTGGTCCGTTTTTGGCGTCGTGGCCGTCGGCATCGTGGCTCGGATCGGTTGGAGGCGACGGATACGACCGCGTGCGAAACGTTAAACGGCCCTTCCCGTCTGACGGAGTTCACGATCAGCGATTACACGTTCCCGGCGAAGTTCGAGGCGAGTGTATTCGCGAAACCGTGACGCATCCTCCGCAGGATCTCGTGATTGGGTCCAGTCAACCCCCGAACACCTCCCTCAGCACCGGGCGCAGGAGCGCCATCGCCCGCCCCCGATGGCTCAGGGCGTGCTTGACGCGCGACGACAGTTCGCCGAAGGTGCGGTGGTACTCGGGGATGAGGAACAGCGGGTCGTAGCCGAAGCCGCCATTGCCTCGCCTCTCGTGGGTAATGACGCCGCCGCATCGGCCCTCGACGACGGCCTTCACCTCACCGCCCGGCGCGGCGAGGGCCGCAGTGCAGACGTAGTACGCCTGCCGCGCCGTTTCGGGCAGGGGGGCCAGCTCGGAGAGGAGCTTGTCGTTGTTCGCCTCGTCGTCGCCGTCCTCCCCGGCGTAGCGCTTGGAGTAGACGCCGGGGCGGTTCCCCAGGGCGGGGACGACGAGGCCCGAATCCTCGCCGAGAACCCAGGCGTTCAGGACGGAGGCGAGTTCCGACGCCTTCTTGCGGGCGTTCGCCTCGAACGTGTCGCCGTCCTCCTCGACCTCGTGCGCCTGCGGGTACGGCGTCAGGTCGTGCAACTCGATCCCGAGATCCCCGAGGATCTCCAACAGTTCGATTCGCTTCTTCGCGTTGCGCGTCCCCACGATCAGCACGGGCATCGGCGTCCCTCCCTTTCTGTTCCATCACAGTCTCCGTCATTGTATCATCTCGACAAGGTGGACGACTCGCGTCACACCCTCCGCCGTAAAGGGATTGAAGATGTAACAACCCACGATCTCGCCGAAAAATTCGGTCAGGCGGGGTGCAGTCGGGCGTCTTGTCTGCGGTCCGATTGGCCTCGGGGAGGTCGTCGGGCGACGTACCGAGTACACATCTGGGAGCCACCACACCATGAGAGTCCGGCTCGGATGGAAGGGGGCAGCGCTTCTATGCCTGGCCCTGGCAACGACTTGGGGGCAGGCGGCGGCCCCGCCGACGGCGGTCCGCAAGGGCGACCGGCTGGGCGATGTCGCCGCCCTCGCCGCGAGGATCGATCGGCACATCTCGGCCACGCTGACGGCCCAGAAGGCGATAGCGGCACCCCCGGCAAGTGACGGCGAGTACGCCCGCCGCGTCTACCTCGACCTCGCGGGCCGAATCCCCCGCGTCTCGGAGGTGCGCGCGTTCCTCGACGACACGCGGGCCGACAAGCGTGCCCGGCTCGTCGAGAAACTGCTCGCGGGGCCGAACTACATCAACCACTTCACGAACACCTACCGCGCCCTGTTGTTACCCAACAACAACAACCAGCAGGTGCAGTTCTTCTCGACGCAGATCGAGGGCTGGGTGCGGACCCGCATCCGCGACAACGTGCCCTATGACAAGATGGTCCGCGACCTGATTTCGACGACCCTGGGCGGCGGGCCGATGCAGTTCCAACCCAACGGGACGGCGATCGACCAGGGCGGGGTCGCCTTCTTCCAGGCCAACGAGATGAAGGCCGAGAACATCGCGGCGGCGACCTCCCGGCTGTTCCTCGGCGTCAAGATCGAGTGCGCCCAGTGCCACGACCACCCGTTCGCCAAGTGGTCGCGCAAGCAGTTCTGGGAGTACACCGCCTTCTTCGCCGGGATCAAGCCGCAGAACCCCGAGGCCGGAGTCTTCGGCGGTGCGATCGACGACCCCAAGGTCCGCGAGATCGCCATCGGCGATACGGGCAAGAAGGCCAAGGCCCGCTTCCTCGACGACACCGACCCGGAATGGCGGGCCGAGGACCGATCGCGAACCGTCCTCGCCGATTGGATGACGAAGGGCGACAACCCGTTCTTCGCGCGGGCGGCGGCCAATCGCCTGTGGGAACACTTCTTCGGCATCGGCCTCGTCGATCCCGTCGATGACTTCCGCGAGGAGAACCCCGCCAGCCACCCCGCCCTCGTCGATGACCTCGCAAGGGCGCTCGTCGAAAACAAGTTCGACATGCAGTTCCTCATCCGCGCCATCACCGCCAGCAAGACGTACCAGCGGACCAGCCAGCTCGACGACAAGAGCCAGTACGACCTCCGCCTCTTCGCGCGGGTGCCGATCAAGGGCATGTCGCCGGAACAAATCTTCGACAGCCTCGCGACCGCTGTCGGATACCGGGGCGACGCGCGCGGCAACCAGTTCAACGGGTTCGGCCAGCCCAACACGCCGCGCGGGGAGATCCTGTCGCGATTCACCAACCCGGTCGATCGCCGGACGGAGTACCAGACCTCGATCCTCCAGGCGCTGGCGCTGATGAACGGCAAGTTCGTCGCCGACGCCACGAGCCTGACCGGAAGCGAGACACTCGCCGCCGTGATCGACGCCCCGTTCATGAACACACGCGAGAAGCTCGACACGCTGTTCCTCAGCGCCCTCGCCCGTCCGATGCGCGGCTCCGAGGCCGGCAAACTGATCGCCTACGTCGAAGGCGGCGGGCCGACCAAGGACACCAAACGCGCCTACGCGGATGTCTTCTGGGTGCTACTCAACAGCAGCGAATTCATCCTCAACCACTAAGACAAAATTTAACCACGGATAACACGGATAACACGGATAACACGGATAATAATCAATACATTTGTTTATGAATTAGTATTGTCTGTGCCATCCGTGTTATCCGTGGTTGATATGTCTTCTCCTACGGAAACCATTACCATGACCGCATCGCGTCTCTCACGCCGGGACTGGCTGAAGCTCTCGGCCACCGGTGCCCTCGCCTCGTCGGTGTCCGGCTGGTTCGGGAACATGGCGGACGCCGCCGCCGCCAACCCGGCCCGCAAGAAGTCGTGCATCCTCTTGTGGATGAACGGCGGCCCGGCCCAGACCGACACCTTCGACATGAAGCCCGGCCACAAGAACGGCGGGCCTTACAAGGAGATGCGGACCAACGCGCCCGGCCTGAAGTTCAGCGAGCTGCTGCCCGGCGTCGCCGAGTTCGGCGACAAGATGGCCGTCATCCGGTCGATGACGACCAAGGAGGCCGACCACGGGCGCGGCAGCTTCCTGATGCGGACCGGCTACGCGCCGACCGGCCCGATCCAGTACCCGACGCTCGGCTCGCTCGTCAGCCGAGAACTGGGCAAGGAAGACGCGGCGTTGCCGAACTTCGTCTCGATCGCCCCGTACCGCTTCTTCAGTCCGGGGGCGTATGGCCCCGGCTTCCTCGGACCGAAGTACGCCCCGCTCGTCGTCGGCGACGGGGCGCAGTTCAACGGGCGCGGCGTCGTGGACTACAGCGCCGCCCTTAAGGTGCGGGACATCGACCCGCCTTCGGAGGTCGAGAAGGCCCACGCTGCGGTCCGGCTCGACCTCCTCCAGGACATGGAGAAGGAGTTCATCGCCCGCCATCCGGGGGTCGCCTCGGTCAGCCACAAGACCGCCTACGACCGCGCGGTGAAGCTCATGAAGACCGACGCCCGCAAGGCGTTCGACCTCGACGAGGAGAAGGCCAGCCTGCGCAACGCTTACGGGCGCAACCTCTTCGGCCAGGGCTGCTTGCTCGCCCGTCGGCTCGTCGAGCGCGGCGTGCCGTTCGTCGAAGTCACCCACGGCGGCATCAACAACAACAACTTCGGCTGGGACACGCACAACCAGAACTTCGACGCGATGAAGAGCCTCTGCGGCACGCTCGACCCGGCGTGGGCCGCCCTCATGGGCGACTTGAAGGATCGCGGGATGCTCGACTCGACGCTCATCGTCTGGATGGGCGAGTTCGGACGCACGCCGGTCATCAACGCCAACAAGGGCCGCGACCACTGGCCCAACTCGTGGTCCACGGTCCTCGCGGGCGGCGGCATCAAGGGCGGCCAGGCGTATGGCAAGACCTCCGCCGACGGCACCACCATCGAGGAGAAGCCCGTCACCGTGCCCGACCTCCTCGCCACGGTCTGCAAGACGCTCGGCGTCGATCCCGAGAAGCAGAACAACTCCAACGTGGGCCGACCGATCCGCATCGTGGACAAGCCGGGCAAGGTCATCAAGGAGATCAGCGGATGAGGCACCTCCTGACTCTCTCTGTCGCGTTCCTCCTCGCCGTCGCCGCGCTCGACGCCGCCGCCCCGCCCGTGGCGAAGCCCGTCGTCGAGGATCAGGCGTTGGACGACACGCAAGATGTCCTCTACCTGGGGCCGGGTCGCCCGTCGGTCCTGCGCCTGCACCTGCGCAGCGGCGGCAAGCCCGTCGTCGAGCGGTGGAAGGAGTTCATGGCGAAATTCTTCGCCTACCTCGATCGCAACGACAGCGGCGGCCTCGACCGTAGCGAGGCCCGCATGGTTCCGCCCATCGCCCAGATGCAGCAGATCCTCTCGGGCAACATCTACAACTACTTCCCCAGTCAGGGGACGGCCAGCGTCGATTTCCTGACCCTCGACGCCAACCGCGACGGCAAGGTGACTCTGGACGAGTTCGAGGACTTCTACCTCAAGGGCGGGGCCGGCCCGGTCAACGTCTCCACCAACTTGTTAGCGGGTAACACCTTCGCCTACGATCCGATGACCGACAAGCTGTTCGATTTGCTCGACACGAACAAGGACGGCAAGCTCTCCAGGGCCGAGTTCGACGCCGCCGAGCAGGTGCTGAAGCGACTGGACACCAACGACGACGAGTTGATCTCCCTCGCCGAACTGGGCGGCAACAGCGGCGGATCCGTCCGGGTGACGAGGGAACTATTGCGCCAACCGAACCGGCCCGGCAGGCAAGCGTTTCAGATGAACCCGCTCGTCCTCCTGCCGCGCTCCGATGTCCCGCGCCGAAACGCCGCCGTCATGGAAGTCGTCCGTTCGCTCATCAAGAGGACAGCCCAATACAAGGAGAACAAGTTGACGCTCGAGGAGACCGGGTTCCCGAAGGCGTTCTTCGACAAGTACGACACGAACAAGGACGGCAAGCTCGACGCCCTCGAGTTGGCGAAGTGGGCGAGGGGCAAGCCGGAGGGCGAGTTCACCGTCCGGCTCGCCAGCCAGGACAGCGCGATGATGATGAAGGCTCCCCGCAAGCCGGGCACTGGGGACGACGACATGAGCCTGACGATGGGCAACGTCCGCCTGACCGTCGTGCCGTCCAAGGGCGCCTCGGGCGTCGCTAACGCCAAGGAGTTCTTCCTCGGCCAACTACGCGCCGTCGATACGGATCGTAAGGGGTTCGTGGCGCGTCGGCAACTCAACGCCCAGAGCCACTACTATCTGCTGGCCATCTTCGACCTCGCCGATCACAACGGCGACGGCCGAGTCACCGAAGCCGAACTGAAGAAGTACATCGACACCGTCCAGGCCGCTTACGGTGCCCAGGTCAACCTGTCTCTCACCAGCTCGGGCCAGGGGCTGTTCCAGGCGCTCGACACCAACGGCGACGGCCAACTCTCCGTCCGCGAGTTGCGTCAGGCCTGGGCCAGACTGGCACGCTTCGACGCCAACAAAGACGGCTGTATCGGCCGCGACGAGTTCCCGATGCAGTTCAATCTAAACGTCGGCCCCGACTCCAATGGGGCTGGCTTCGTGGCCAACATCATCGGTATTAGCTACACGACGCCTCCGACTGTGGGCGGACGGGGTCCGATCTGGTTCCGCAAGATGGACCGCAACGGCGACGGCGACGTGAGCCGAACCGAGTGGCTCGGCAGCAAGGCCGACTTCGACCGCATCGACACGAACAAGGACGGCCTCGTCAGCGCCGAAGAGGCCGAGGCGTTCGACGAGTCGATTCGGAAGAAATAGTTCGCCCTCCCGGACGAACGAGGCCCGCGACTCTGTGGAGGCGCGGGCCTCGTGTCGTATCACCCCCTGGCAATCGTGTAGCCGCGAAGCGGAGCGCGAGCGCTCCGCTTCGCGTCGCGGCTACACAAATAGGTTAATGCACGCAACCACTGGCCGGATGGGGCCGAGGAGCTATAACGAATGGAACCCCGCCCCTCCGGCTCGAGCCACCGCGTGCGGACACCGCTGACCATCGAGGCAAGTGCATGAAGATTCACGAATATCAGGCCAAAGAACTGCTCGCGGCCCGCGGCGCGGCGGTCCCGAAGGGAGTCGTCGTCTCGACCGCCGCAGAGGCCGTCCAGGCGTTCGACGACTTCGGCGGCAAGCCGGTCGTCCTCAAGGCGCAGGTCCACACCGGCGGGCGGGGCAAGGGCGAACTCAAGGGCAGCGGCCTGCCCGCGGGGGATAAAGAGGGCGGCCTGGGCGGCGTCAAGTACCTCCGCAAGCGCGAGGACGTGGCCAGGGTCGCCGAGTTGATGCTGAAGTACCCGCTCGTCACGCTCCAGACGGGCGAGGAAGGGCAGAAGATCCAGAAGCTCCTCGTCGTCGAGGCCACGACCGACATCAAGCGCGAAGTCTACGCCAGCATGTTCCTCGACCGCGAAATCGGCCTGCCCAGCTTGATGGTGTGCGCCGAGGGCGGCGTAGACATCGAGACGGTCGCCCACGAGACGCCGGAGAAGATCATCAAGGAGCCGGTGGACCCGGACATGGGACTCCAGCCGTTTCAGGCGCGCAAGCTCGCCTTCGCGCTGGGCTTCACCGGCGACCAGGTGGGCCAGGCCGAGGCGATCCTCTTCGCGCTTTCGCGGTTGTTCCTCGAGAAGGATTGCAGCCTCGCCGAGATCAACCCGCTCGCGCTCATGAGCGACGGCAAGGTCATGGCGGTCGATGGAAAGGTCGATTTCGACGACAACGCCCTGTTCCGCCACCCGGACATCGCGAAACTGCGCGACGAGACCGAGGAGAACCCGGCCGAGTTGCGTGCGGGCCGGGCGGGCCTGACGTACATCAGCCTGACGGGCACCATCGGCTGCCTGGTCAACGGCGCGGGACTGGCGATGTCCACGATGGACATCATCCACCACCACGGCGGCAGCCCCGCCAACTTCCTCGACGTGGGGGGGGGTGTCACCGCCGAGGGCGCGATCGAGGCGTTTCGCATCATCCTGGGCGACCCGCGCGTCAAGGGCGTGCTGGTCAACATCTTCGGCGGCATCGCGAAGTGCGACCTGGTCGCCGAGGCGCTCGTCAAGGCGGGCCGCGAAGTCGGCTTCCGCGTGCCCGTCGTCGTCCGCCTCGAGGGGACGAACGTGGAGAAGGCCCGCGAGATCCTCGCGGCGGCACAGAAGGAGTTGCCGATGATGCAGACCGCGACGGACCTGACCGACGCGGCGAAGAAGGTGGTGGCGGCGTCGAAGGGTTGAGGTGGGAGGGTTAGGTCGGTGAGCGTCTGACCCCATCCTCTAACCCTCCCCGTCAAGAGGGAGGGGGAGCCAGACCGGGTTGCCTCCGGTCCCCCCTTCCCTTTAGGGAAGGGGGTTAGGGGGTTAGGTCTTCGCTGCGCCCAACTCATGCCTCCGCCCATTCACCTCATGTGGATCGCAATAACCATCATGACCGAATCAACGGAATCTCGTCGTGATCGCATCGAAGAACGACTCGGCTACAGGCGCCTCAATCGCGTCTGGGCGAAGGCGGAAATCCTACTCGGCCTGGTCGCCGCAGGTGTAGGAATCGCCCTGTTGTCGCAACCGCTTTTCGACGATCTGCTGATCCGAAATGGCGCGGGCGTCGGGCTGTTCACCCTGGGCGGCTACCTCGCCCTGGCGGGGCACCGCAGCCACCTGTACCAGTCCGCCAACGAACACCTGACGTATCTGTCCGAATTGATCGAGACCATCCACCAACCGAGTAAACGACCATGAGCATCCTCGTCGATAACTCCACCCGCCTCCTCGTCCAGGGTCTGGGCAAGTCCGGCACCTTCCACGCGATCCAGTGCCGCGACTACGGCACCAACATCGTCGGCGCGGTCAAGCCTGGCAAGGGCGGCACGAAGCAGGAAGGCTTCGACCTGTTCGACACCGTCTCCGAGGCGGTCGCCAAGACCGGGGCGAACGCCTCGATGATCTTCGTCCCGCCCCCCGGCGCTGCCGACGCCATCCTCGAGGCCGCCGACGCGGGCATCGCCGTCATCGTGTGCATCACCGAGGGCATCCCGGTGCTGGACATGGCCCGCGTCATGGGCGTGCTGCGCGGCAAGTCGTGCAAGCTCATCGGGCCAAACTGCCCCGGCATCATCACGCCCGGACAATGCAAGATCGGCATCATGCCCGGCTACATCCACAAGCCCGGCCCCGTCGGCCTCATCAGTCGCAGCGGCACGCTGACCTACGAGGCCGTCTGGCAGCTCTCCAACCTCGGCCTGGGCCAATCGACGGCGGTCGGCATCGGCGGCGACCCGATCATCGGCACCAACCAGATCGACCTGCTGAAGATGTTCCAGAACGACCCGAAGACCGAGGCGATCCTGATGATGGGCGAGATCGGCGGCAGCGCCGAGGAGAAGGCCGCCGAGTACATCAAGGACCACGTCACGAAGCCCGTCGCCGCCTTCATCGCGGGCCAGACCGCGCCTCCGGGCCGGCGCATGGGCCACGCCGGGGCGATCGCCAGCGGCGGCAGCGGCGGGGCCAAGGAAAAGATCGCGGCGCTGCGGGCGGCCGGCGTCCACGTCGCCGACAGCCCGGCGGACCTCGGCGTCACGTTACAGAGGGCGCTCCAGGGCAAACGGTGACGCGAATCGATCGCCCGCCCTTTCTTCTCCCTCCGATTTGACAACGCCCGTTCCTGACCTACCCTTGGGCTAGATTCGGGAAGTGTGCCCCATGAGCGATTCCTTTCGATGTTCGTGGAGTCCGCTCGAGTTTCCTCTTCCCTGATCCGCCCGGTGCCCCTCCCGACGGGGGGGCGTGTTTCGCCATGACGGATTTCGAACATCTCCTGCATCGGCACCGGAGCCGGTAGGATTCCTCCCTCCGGAGTGGAGTGGGCAATGGCCGCCCCGACGACGAGCAACGAATTCCTGGACCTGGTTCGCAAGAGCGAACTGCTGCCGCCCGCGCGCCTGGACGAGTTCCTCCGCCTGGCCAAGGCGACTTCCGCGAAGATGTCGCCGCGCGAGTTGGCGGCCCTCCTCGTCTCGAGCGGGTTCGTGACCCAGTTCCAGGCCGAGCAATTCCTCCAGGGGAAGTGGAAGGGATTCACCATCGGCAAGTACCGCGTGCTTGAGCGCATCGGGGCCGGCGGCATGGGCACGGTCTACTTGTGTGAACACGCCGTCGTCGGCCGGAAGGTCGCCGTCAAGGTGTTGCCGTCGAGCCAGTCGAACAACCCGACGGCCAAGGCGCGGTTCTACCGCGAGGCACGGGCGGCCGGCGTCGCGACCCACCCGAACCTCGTCAAGGCCCACGACGTGGACGAGGAAAATGGCGTCCACTTCATCGTCATGGACTACGTCGATGGGGCGAGTCTGCAATCGATCATCATGCGGTTCGGTCCCCTCTCGGTCGCGCGGGCGGCCAACTACATCACCCAGGCGGCCCTCGGGCTGCAAGCAGCCGCCGACGCCGGCCTGATCCACCGGGATGTCAAGCCGGCCAACATCATGCTCGAGCGCAACGGCACGATCCGCGTCCTGGATCTGGGGCTGGCGCGGTTCTACGAGGACAACACCGACCCGCTGACGCTGAAGTACGACGAGAACAACGTCCTCGGCACCGCCGACTACGTCGCCCCCGAACAGGCCGTCGACAGCCACGACGTGGACATCCGCGCCGACATCTACAGCCTCGGCGCGACCTTCTACTTCTTGCTCACCGGGCAGACCACCTTCCCCACGGGCCGGATCGCCCAGAAGTTGATCTGGCTCCAGGTGAAGCAGCCGACGCCGATCCGCGAGTTGCGGCCCGAAGTGCCCGCCGGGTTGGCGGCCGTCGTCGACAAGATGATGGCCAAAAGCCCCGAGCATCGCTACTCGACCCCCGCCCAAGTCGCTGCGGCGCTCGCCCCCTGGGCAGGCGGCAAGCTCGCCCCTCCCACCCTGGAGGAGATGCCGACCCTCAGTCTCGCCGCGTTAGCGGCTGGCAACGGTTCGGGATCCGGGTCAGAATCGCGCGTGAATTCGCCCCGCTATCCGCAGCCGCGAAACAGACCCAGTTCCTCGCTGGGCGAGCGCCCCCAGCCTGCGGACGCCCCGCTCCGCACGCTGGACCGTGGTGCCTCCGCGGCGGACATCGCGACGCCCTGTGCCATGTCCGCCCAAAGGGACACGACGGCGGAGCCGGCCCGTCCCAAGACCGCCGTCGTTCCTTCGCGCATGCTCGACCAACAGGGCGCTGAGTCGAATCGCAGGCGGGAGGTCGAGCGGCACCTGGCCCCGACGCAGTCGCCCCCTTCGAAGTGGGTTTCGTTGGTCGTTCGCTGGGGGTTGTTACTCGTCGTCAGCGGTGCCTTCGGCGTGGCGCTGTCCCTGCTAACGCGACTGTTGTGACGCTCACGGCTTCGCCGTCACGATCCCGGCCGCCCCGACGCGGAAGGGCAGCGACAGCGTCGCCCGGCGCTTCGCCCTGTCGCCGGTCGAGCCGGGGGTCTGGTCCTCCATATCGACGTGGAGGTAGTAGACGCCGACGGGGAGTTTCGACGGGACGTGGAACTGGACGTTGTGGTAGTAGTCTTGCCGACGCGACTTGCAGCGATCGACGCACGGCCCGAGGTTCAGGGCGACCAATTCCTTATCGTGGAGGTCGACGATCCTCAGCGAACTGGAGAGCGTCGTCTCGTGCATCCCGTCGTCATTCAGCCGACTGCCGAAGTTCCGCAACTCCACATAGAGGTGGATGCGATCGCCCGGTCGGCCCTCGCTGCCGGGCTGGAACTGGTGGGTGTCGGGGAGCTTCTCGAATTGCCCGAAGCCGTCGATCTTGCGGCAGAAGCAGACGCGATCGATCGTCAGCCCGGCGCGCTGGCGGAGGTCGGCGATCAGCTTCTCGAGTTGCTCCAGTGTCGAGGCCAACTCGGTTGGGCTGAGTTTGGGGAGATCCCTCTCGCCGATGGAGGTCGTGAGCTTCATCAGGCACATGATCCGGTCGCGAACGGACTTGTCGTAGGTGTCGAGGAGCTTTTGCGCCTCCTCCGGGTGCTTCTGGAACTCACACCGAAAGGCCGCGACGAGGGGCGATTCCGGCACCGGGGCGACTACAGGAGTCTCCTCCGCAGGTGCCTTCGGTGCGTTGGCGAACTGAATGCGTTTGCCGTCCGGCTCGACGGAGGCCGTCAGACTTCCGGCTGGTGGGATAGGATGAGGGAGGTAGTCGGACGGCGGGGGCGGTGGCGGTTGGAACGGCGGTATCCGCGCGTCGTCCCCCAGGCCACTGCCCCGCCCGATGGCGATGCGCTCTTCCAGCGCCCTCGTCTGCAACTCGACGGGCGAGGGGTCCTTCGTCGGAAAGAGCATGCACCCCGTGCAGAGGCACGCAGACAGACTCATCCCGACCACATACGAGACGTGACGCAGTTCCATCCTGCTCCCTCATTCGCATTCCGGCATAGGGCGTGTCCGACGCGGGTTCATAGCCTGGCGCGTGGAGGGTGTCAAGAGAGGAAACGAACAGGGGGTGTGACTAAGGAAGTAGGCAAATGTGAGGCGCTGCCCCAAGCCCAGCGATTGCAATCGCTGGGCTTCGCCTACACTTCGCGCGGTCAGGAATGACACGAAGCCGAGGGGGCCGCGCACGAAGTAAGCGGTTTTTTGTCGTAGTCTCGGCTCGCCAACCTGCTTACTTCGTGCGCGGCTCCTCGTGTCATTCCTATCCGCGACGAGTAGAGTGGTCCGTCGATCGAAGGTTGACGGACCACGAGTCCCCTACTCAGTCCCCGTCCTTGTCGCCCAGGAACGTCGTCAGGCCCACCGGAGACGCCTGCAAGTAGGTCGCCTCCAGCGCCTCGATGAGCGGCTTGGCTCCGCGCCAGAAGGGGAACTTGCCGAGTTGCCGGATCAGGCCGGCGGACACGGGCGGGATCTGCACTTCTCCGCAGAAGTTCTCCGGCAACGGCTTGCTCTGCCAGAACGCCGACGGCTCGAGCGGCAACGGTTCGGGCGGGGGGGGCGGCAGTTCGGGGGCCGGACCCGATAGCGAGGCCGACTCGATGATCGCGTTCTTGGCCGACGGGCCGAGGCGGGCGAAGAGCGTCTCTCGCTTCAGGCCGCGCAGGCGGAACACCAAGAACGGGTCGCGGTCGAACTCCTCGCCGAGGAGGTAGTACACCGCCGCGACGTGCTTGCACGGGTTCGCCTCGTCGGGACAGTTGCACGTCGTCTTGAGGTCGCCGCGCTTGCCGGGGAACAGCGTCACCTTGGCCTGCTCGAAGACCTGCTCGATCTGCTCGGGCATGTCGCCGGCGAGGAGCTTGGCGACGAAGATCACTTGTTTCGATAAGGCTTTGACGACAGCGGTCCAGTCGGCGGGCGTAAGCATGCTGACCTTGATCGTCACGTCGTAGGGCTTGGCCCGCGAGCCTTGGACCTGGGCCGTCACGACGCCTTCGACGATTTGGATGGCCAACACCTGGCCCTGGCGGGCGTAGGCGCGCCCCCGCGCGAGCCGGCCGCCGAAGCGGAAGCCCTCGAGGACGGCCTGCCAGCGGCGCGCCCACCAGCTCTTGCCGAAGTCGCCCTGGCGCGACTGGGCCTTGATACCGCCGTGTGCGGTACGGGCTGGGGGTCGAGGCTGCGATCGCGGCGGAAACCGCGACGGATACGGATCTCTTCGACGCATCTTTTCAATCACTCCCCGATGGCTTCCTGCCGCAGTGTGAACAGATCCTTCAGTTGTTCGTTGGATAGCTCCGTCAGCCAGTCTTCCTTCGCCGCCACGACTCGCTCGGCGATTTTTTGCTTGCGCTCGATCATCTCGTCGATCTTCTCTTCGACGGTCCCGACGCAGATGAACTTGTGGACCTGCACCGTCTGGGTCTGCCCGATGCGGTAGGCGCGGTCGGTCGCCTGGTTCTCGACGGCGGGGTTCCACCACCGGTCGTAGTGGAACACGTGCGTCGCCGCCGTCAGGTTCAGCCCCGTGCCGCCCGCCTTGAGCGAGAGGAGGAAGATCCTC
>JANXSH010000758.1 GCA_025356615.1 Planctomycetia bacterium
AGGGGGTTAGGGGGTTAGGTCGAACCAGCCTCGATGAGTGATCTCCATCCATCCCAATTGATATTAATGATGCGCAAGACGAACACTATCGTGCCCAAGGACACGAGTAAACAAATATTGGATCAAAATAATGAATATGTCGCTAGATTCGGCGAACGATTGGTCGCCACCCGCGTATCATAAGCATTAGAAGTGGGCGCGATCGCGCGGGGGAGGATCGGGAGGGTAGACCCGGTGAATGGCGTGAGATTCCAGCGGAGAAGGACCGAACCATCTCCCCGACTCGGGCGCGACGACCAAGAAGCTCGAGAGGGCGAACTCGTCGGTCGTCGATCGAGGCGCGGTCGAGGGGGCGAGGGGTGGGGTGTCGGGTGCCTGCGAGCAACCCGGCCCGTTGCACGGGGCGGGCATCGCGGGCAGGAGCGGGCAGTCCACGCCGGGCTTGCAGACGTGGCCCTTGTCTCCGACGTAAGTGACGTGACTGCCGCAACTCGCCGACGCGATTTCGGGCACCGACAGCGCGACGACGATCACCAACAGGGCCAGTCGGCACCTGGAGATTCGATCGATCACGCTCGGCCACGCGAACAGCACGATAGCGACTCGAGGGTTGGACGGAGAGGAAGCCTCACTCTTTTCTATCCGAGATACGCTCGGGTTGCAAGCAAGGTTCGCTCCCGAATCGTATTCCGGCCTCGGATTCAGGACTTGCAACCGGCTCGAGCCTTCCCCTCACTCTCTCGGGGTGCCGTATGACGACTGTTCCTTCCTGGCGGTCGAAGCGAATCTGGATCCTCGCCGTCCTCCTCGTGGCGACCGCCGCCGGGGTCGGCGTCTGGATGCTGCGAGATCGTTTCCTCCTCCCGAAACCCGGTTCGGCGAAGTACGAGGAGTACGTCGTCAACTTCCAGGTGGGGACCGCCGCGCTGGACGCGGGTCCGGGCCTCGTCGATCGTGTCGAGGGGCCGCTGACGCGGGCCATCGAACTCATCCCCCAGGAGCCGGCGGCGTGGGCCAATCGCGGCCTCTTCTATCTGCGCGGGAGCCAGCTCGAGAAGGCCGCCGCCGATCTCACCCAGGCCGACAAGCTCGCGCCGAACCATCCGGACATTCAGGAACTCCTCGGCTATCTTGCCGAGCGCGAGGGGAAGATCGATGATGCTATCGCCCATTTGGAGCGCGCGTGTCCCGAAGGGGCCACGATACCCAGCCGATTGTACAGCCTATTCCGTCTGGCTGCCGCGCGGGGTGGCCCCGACGCCGACGACAACCGGGCGAAGGTTCTCGAACGGCTCGTCGCGATTCGGCCCAATAGCCTGCCCGTCCTCATGGACCGCGCCCTCCTCGCCGCTCGCCGTCGCGACATCGACACGTTGCGCGACACCTTCGCGCGCCTCGAGACGTTGGCCCCGGACTGGAATAAGGCCACGTCGAGGAAGATGCTCGCCGACCTTCGCAAGGAGGCCGAGGGGACGTTCGACCCGATCGAGTATCGCCAGCAACTGCAAATCCTGAAGAACGTGTTACCGGAGGAGGCGGGATACCAGACGAGTAGCGGCGAGTTGCAGCCCATTGCGGGTTTGATTGGTGATTCGCTCCAACAGTTGCTCGTGTTGAAACCCATCCGTTCGGAACCGGATGCCCCGGATCGAGAACTCACTTTCACGAATGATTCGTTCGCCTCTCTATTCCTACTGGACGCCTTCAGGACCGAATGGAAGCGGATCCTTCCCGTCTGGCTCGGGCGGCTCGATCGTCCGGTCCTCTTCGTCGCCTCGGGTAAAGAAGTTCGCCGCATCGATGCCGATCAGCCCCGGATGATCTTCCCCGGCGGCGACGAGGAGACCCCCCCGAGCATGGACGGCGTCCTCGCCTTCGACTGGAACAACGACTATCGCACCGACTTCCTACTCGCCGGGGCTGGCGGCCTTCGTCTCTACGAGCAGAAGCAGGACGGGACGTTCGCGGACACCACTCCCACAACGAAACTCCCCGGCATCGACTATTACGGTGCCTGGGCCGTGGACATCGACCAGGACGGCGACCTCGATGTCATCCTCGCCCCGCGCAAGGGCCAAGTCGTCCTGCTCCGCAACGACGGCAAAGGTAATTTCACCCAGATGCCGATCTTCCCCGGCGTCGAAAACGTGCGCGGCTTCGCCTGGCTCGACCTCGACAACGACGGGGCAAATGACGCCGTCCTTCTCGACGCCGAGGGCAAGCTGCACGTCTTCATGAACGAGCGTTCCGGCCAGTTCAGCCGCCGAGAAAGTCCCGCACCCGATGATCGCTTTCAGGCGATCTGTGCCGCCGATGTGAACGACGACGGCGTCCTCGATCTCATCGCCGTTCGCGCGGACGGGGCCGTTATGTGCTTCTCGGATCGCGACAAACGCAAGGCGTGGGACCGCGCCGAGTTGGCACGCTATGACGGTTCGCCTGTCCCCCCCGGCGAGGCGAGGCTGAGCGCCGTCGATCTCGACAACAACGGGGCGGTCGATCTCGTCTTCCGCACGGCATCCACTGGGGCGGCTTGGCTCGCAGACGGCAAGGGGAAGTTCGAGGCGCTGGCCGCCGAGGTGCCCGGCGGCCTCACGGAGATATTCAGTTTCGAGGAAGGCGGGCAGTACGACCTCGTTCGGATCGAGCCGAGCAGCAAACAAATCCATCGCCACGCGACGCGCCCGACGAAGGGGTATCAGTGGCGTGTGATTCGCCCTCGCGCCGCCGCGAATCCCGGCAGCGACCAGCGCATCAACTCCTTCGCCATCGGCAGCGAGGCCGAGATCCGCTCTGGGACGCTCGTCGTCAAACAGCCGATCGCGCGTCCCGTCATCCATTTCGGCCTCGGCACCCGCAAGGCAACGCCGGTGATTCGCTTCGTCTGGACCAACGGGACTTTCCAGAACGAGATCACGGCACCACTCTCGAGTATTCTCCAAATCGAGCAGCGCCTCAGCGGCTCGTGCCCGTTCCTGTTCAGTTGGGACGGCGAGAAGATGGTCTTCGTCGCCGACTTCCTCTGGAGCGCCCCGCTGGGCATGTACATCAACGGCCAGAACAAGGGCGGGATCACGCAGACGACGGAC
>JANXSH010000794.1 GCA_025356615.1 Planctomycetia bacterium
GCCATGTTCATCCTTAGTTTTCAGTTTTCAGTTTTCAGTTTTCAGTGATTCAGCGGCCGTGGCGTGTCATCGTCTGATGGCATTTCAACTGAAAACTGAAAACTGAAAACTGAAAACTCATGAAGAAGGCAATCCTGTATAATCGCCCGGATACACCGCGTCCACGTCACTGGGGGCGTAGGTGAATTTCTCGATATCCTCGATCCTGGGGTCAGGCTCCGCGAGTGCTTGCTCGACCGCCTCCTCGACCTCGGCGAGCGCCTCCTCGCGGATCTGTGCGAGGGCTGGTCGGTCGAGGAGCCCCTTCGCCAAAAGCTTCCTCTCGAGCAGGTCGATGCAGTCGAGGTCACTCTTGACCCGGAGTGCCCCCGAAGACGAGGAGTGCCCGTAGAGCCGAGAGACGAGCGCCTCGAGCATGTAGGGTCGGCGTGTCGTGCGGACGTAATTCATGGCCCGGCCGATGGCGTGCCAGGAGGCGACCGGGTCGTTGCCGTCCACGACTTCGCCGGGGATGCCGAACGCCTTGCCCCGGTCGATGATGCGGGACTCGCTGTGGACGCTGCACGACGAGGTCGAGATGCCGTAGCCGTTGTTGGTGACGACCATGAGGACGGGGACTTCGCGGTCGGGGAGCGTGCTCCAGATCATGCACGAGGCGAAATCACCCTCCGCCGTGCCCGCGTCGCCGCCCGTGACGACGGTCAGCGAGTCGTCGCTGAGGCGTTTCTGCATGAGTGCCGTGCCGGGGGCCATGCTGTATTGGACTTCGATGACGGAGCTAACGGGGAGGACGTTCCAGGCTGATTTGCTGAAGTGGCCGCTGAAATTGCGGCCCAGGGAGTGGGTGTCGGTCGCCTTCATCGCCATCTGGCGGACGCTCTCGATGAGGGGCATGCCCATGGCGACGAGCGTCGCGGAGTTGCGGTAGTGGAGATGGAGGTAGTCGTAGTCCGGCCCCTGGCCTTTCTTGACGCGCAGGCCGAGACAGGCGTTGAACGCCTCTTCGCCGGGGCCGCCGATCCAGAAGTGTCCCTGGCCGGACTTGCTCATCTTGATGATGCGCTCCTCCAGGCAGCGCGTCCGCACCATGAGGCGGTGGATCTTCAGGCAGAGGTCTCCCGGCAAGGACTCCTGTCCACTCATCAGATCGGGAGACATCAGCGCGACACCGTCGTTCGCCTCGCTCATCGAATCGGTCGGCATGGGTGGTCCTTTTCGGAGCGGCCGTATCCCGCGTCGTCGCTCACGTCCTTCAAGGAGGGAAAGAGGTGAGTCTAGGTTCGTGGCATCCGTCGGTGAGGTGCCTGATGCTATTATACGTCGCATTCGCCTGGAAGTCAGCGGGAATCGAGTGTACCAGAGAGGGAGCGGAGTGGACAGACGGATATTAGATAATAGGATTCCTGGTTGCATTTCGCCGCGCACTCTTCTCTAATCATTCTTATCCTTTAGCCGTGATGCGGCTCAACGTAGATCCGATTTGGGCCGACGGACCGACCTCGACTCCTACGACGGGGGGACGTGCGAATGACCGATACATGGAACTGCCCGACACGACGCCAGTTGATCCAGTTCGGCGGGGCGGGGTATCTCGGACTGAACCTCGGGGGGCTGTGGAACGCCCAGGCCGCACCCGTCCCACGAGCCGCACCCGCGAAGCCGATCCGCGCGTGCATCCTGGTCTTCTACTACGGCGGGCCCAGCCACCTCGACACCTACGATCTCAAGCCGAACGCCCCGGCGGAGGTTCGCGGCGAATTCGCTCCCATCGCAACCTCCGTGCCCGGAATGCGCATTAGCGAACACCTGCCCCGCATGGCAAAGGCCATGCACAAGGTCGCCCTCGTCCGCAGCGTCCACCACGCGGCGCACCTCCACGACTCCGCCTCGATCCATGCGTTAACGGGCCGACCACTCGACGGGCCGGACCGTGAGCTGTTCAGCCCGCTCCCGCAGTTCTTCCCCAGCTACGGGAGCGCGGTCGCCTACTTCCAGCGAGACCGCAGGCGCGACGTGCCGTTCGCCTCGCTGCCGTTCACCTTCCACAACGTGGTGAACACGCCGTGCCAGGGCGGAGGGTTCCTCGGGTCGGGCTATGACACCCTGAAGGTCGAGGTGGACGCCTCCAAGCACGGGTACGACGCCGAAACGCTGCGCCGGACGGGAGAACTCGGTTCGCGGCGACTGCTCGAGCGCCGCGACCTGCTGCACAAGATCGGGCGCTCCTCGATCGAGGGGATGTACGAAAAGGCGTACCGACTCCTCGACTCCGAGGCGATCCGCCGGGCGATGGACATCACCCAGGAGCCGAGACGGGTTCGTGATCGCTACGGATTCGGGCCGCAGCCCGTCGCCGTCGGCGAGGGCGGCGGGGGTGGCAACGGCGCGGAGATGGGGGTCGCCCAGTCAATGCGGGGGCAGAATCTACTGCTGGCGCGGCGACTCGTCGAGGCGGGCGTCCCGTTCGTGAACGTCTACGACTTCAAGCAACAGGGGCAGAACTGGGACGCCCATTTCAAGGGGGCGAATCAGCACAAGAGCTTCCTCCTGCCGCCCGCCGACCAGTCGCTCTCGGCCCTGATCGAAGACCTCGACTCGCGCGGATTGCTCGACTCGACTCTGATCGTGGCGATGGGGGAATTCGGGCGGACGCCGAAGATCAACAAGGACGCGGGGCGCGACCACTGGCCCCACTGCTACACCGTCCTCCTGGCCGGGGGCGGCGTCCAGGGTGGGGCCGTCTACGGCTCCAGCGACCGGCTCGGAGCCTACCCCGCGACGGACCCCGTGACGCCCGGCGACCTCGCCGCGACGATCTTCTGGCGCTTCGGCCTCGACCCGGCGGCAGAGATCCACGACACGACGGGCCGGCCCTACCGACTGGCGACGGGGGAACCGATCGTCAAACTGTTCGGCGGATGAAGTATGATCAGGATGATTGTCGGCTTGCGCGGCGTCACCCGATTCGGGGAACTAGATGAGCGTTTCATGAGTTCGCTTCCAGTCGCATCGAGTCTTGGCCGGACGCACGCATTCTCGAGTCGCGCGTCGGAATCGAGCGAGTAGGTTCTCACCGATTCGCCGCGCGATCCACTCCGCAACCCTGCACAAAATACACAAAATTCCCCTGGCGAACGCCTATGGACGCCTTTCGTCCCCCTCGCGATCTCGAACGACACGGGTCATGATCGCTGAGAACGACAACAGGACGGAACTTCTCCGTCGATCCGCGCCCCTGGACAAAATGGACAAAATACCCAATATTCGCCCAGGCGAACGCCAAAGGAGGCCACTCGAACGGTCAGCGTCTATGGGCACCGACTCCCAAGCCGCAGGTATGCCTCCTGAGTGCATCAGGCGAAGATAAGCGGCGATGAACTTAGAAATCGGTCATCTAGTCGGAAGTTGCGGGATGATGGACGACAATGGCAGGGATGGATAGGATCCTCCGGCGGAGTGAGACGAAATCCGTGGTTTAGCTGGCGAGGGCAGAGGGCGTAGTAATGAGTGAGAATCAGAACCCGGTTCGCGTAGCCCGGAGCGTTCGGGTGTTCGGCTCCGCCGTCCTACGAGTCGCCTCCGATATGGCATCTTTAGTCGTCGCCGTAACCCGCGTCGAGCAGAAGCCCGAGGATGCGTTCGCAAATGCTCGAGAGGCCGCCCAGGCCGTGACCACCTACCTACATAAGGCAGGAATCAAGGACTTCGGGTCATCACGGGTCACGCTGTCCCAGGAGTTCCGGTACAACAACGGAGAGAATCGGTTTATCGGCTACCAAGCCAAGATCGGATTCAATGTCATCGTGCGTGAGATGGACAAAGTTGATGCCCTGCTTTCCGGGCTGATCGCGGCCGGGGCCAACGATCTCACCTCCGTCACCTTCCAGACAACGCGGCTCAAGGAATTTCGGACGGATGCACGGCAGCGTGCTGTCGTGGCCGCACGGGAGAAGGCGGAGTTGTACTGTGCGGCGGCCGGAGTCGCCGTCGGGTCAGTAGTGACCATCGAGGATGTCAACCCCGAGTCGCTATCAGGCCGCAACGAGGGGCACACTTTCCGCGAACCTCCCGCTGTGGACGACACCGGTGAGCCGGGGGCCATCGACCCAGGCGCTATTGCCGTTGGGGCGGCGGTCAACATCGTTTACTGTATCGAGGCCCGAGCCTAACTTACTGCTAGAGTGGCCCCG
This sequence comes from Planctomycetia bacterium, assembly GCA_025356615.1. Lineage (GTDB taxonomy): Bacteria > Planctomycetota > Planctomycetia > Gemmatales > Gemmataceae > JANXSH01. The sequence continues at coordinate 4,191 of JANXSH010000794.1, forward strand.
GCTACCCACTTTGGACCTAGGAGTCCACAGCTTCCTAATGCGGGGCAGGCTAATGAACTCTCCTTCATGGGCTTGGCGAAAGTTATAGCATATCGTTCACCGACTTTACTCTCGACACCGTCGAGACGGAACTCAAAGTGTAACCTCGGCCGCCATTGGTGTCCGTCGAAATGTCTCCCGATCCCCTATACCCCCTCGAACAGCAGGAGACTTTCGCATGAGCAAGCGCGGCCGGATCGTTCTCGCAGCATTCCTCGCCTCCTCCCTGTGTCTGACCGCCGCTGCGCCTCCGCCGTCGATCGTTTACGAGGCTTATCCCGAGATCACGCCTCGGGGATACGTCTGCCATCGCGCCACCGGACGCATGGTGATCGACGGGAAACTCGACGAAGCCGCCTGGGCGGCGGTCCCCTGGAGCGAGGACTTCCTCGACATCGAGGGGCACGGCCGGCCGAAGCCGCGCTTCCGCACACGCATGAAGATGCTCTGGGACGACGATTACCTCTACATCGGCGCGAGTCTGGAGGAACGCCACGTCTGGGCCACGCTGAAGACGCACGATTCCGTCATCTTCAACGACAACGATTTCGAGGTGTTTCTCGACCCCGACGGCGACAGCCACCTCTACGCCGAATTGGAACTCAATGCCCTGAACACGACGTGGGATCTGCTGCTGACGAAGCCCTACAAGGACGGCGGCAAGGCCATCGACGCTTGGGAGATCAAAGGGCTGAAGACCGCCGTGTTCGTCGATGGGACGATCAACGACCCGCGCGACAAGGACAAGGGTTGGAGCATCGAGATCGCCTGGCCGTGGAAGTCGCTCGCCGAGTTGAGCAACACCGCGTCGCCGCCGCGCGACGGGGACCAGTGGCGTATCAACTTCTCGCGCGTCCAGTGGCGGCACGAGATCGACGGCGGCAAGTACCGCAAGGTGAAGGGCGCGAAGGAGGACAACTGGGTGTGGTCCCCTCAGGGCGTCATCGACATGCACCGCCCCGAGCGCTGGGGCGTCGTACAGTTCAGCACGGCCGCGCCGGGCAAGGCGGCGTTCGTGGCCGACCCCGCCGCGCGAACACGTCACTTGCTTCACCACGTCTACTACGCCCAGAAGGACTTCCACAAGGCACGCGGCAGGTGGGCCACTGCCCTGAGCGAACTGGGGCTGAAGGGCCGTGAATTCGACGCCATCCGGCTCGAGACGACTTCGTCGCAGTTCGAGGCCAGCGGTGCGCCACCCAAGAGCAAGGAACGCTGGCGCATCCGGTCCGACGCCCAGATCCGTCGGGATTGAGCCTTCTCCTGGTGGGGACGGCTCCTCACTTCTTGCTGGGCGTCAGCGGTACCACGCAAGTGCTGGCCAGGCGCGGATCGCCGCGCTCGGTCATCGTCCGGCACAGGGTCGCCAGCGATGGCGCGATCATCACTTCGCTCGTCTTCCCGTCGAGCGACACGACCAGGGGCTTGCCGAAGTCCACCAGTCTGCCGTCGAGGTGCAAGTCCAGTTTCTCGACCTTGCGCGTCGTGACCGTCGCCTTGTTGCCTTCGAGTGATGCCTCCACCGCCTGACCTCCTCCGAGTTTGGCAACGCCGAGCCAGTAGAAATGCGGCATCGAGCCGTCCACGATCTCCCAGGTAAGACGGCGAGGCACCGCCCCGCGCCGGTGCGGGTACATCTCCTTGATCTTGTCGCGGTCGGGCAGGCCGCCGTGTCCGACCCCCAGTTTCAACTCCATCGTGATGGGGTATTCGCCCTTGTTCTCTCCCCGCAGCTTTTCGGTGGCCTTGCCGAACGCCTTGCAGCGTTCGATCCGCCCATACGCGGTATCCTTTTCCCCGATCATGAACGAGAATGGCATGCTCCGCAAGTTGCGGGCGATGGCCTCGCTGTCGGACGGCGCGGCGGCGCTGGCGTGGGCGGCGGCGAATCGGTCGGGGATGCGCGGCCCGATGTAGAACGCCCCATAGCCGCCGTGCGAGTAGCCCATCAAGAACACCTTCTCGGGGTCCGCCTCGCCGAACAGGGCCAGCTGGCGGATCAGGTTGCAGATCAGCGGCGGGACGTAGGACGCGTAGAAGCCGTTCCAGTCGTCGTTCGGGGCACGCAGGGCGACGTACAGGTAGCCGGTCACCGACGGCTGGTCGCGGTAGTAGATCTGCATGATTTTCCATTGGCTGTCGTTGACCGCCTTGGGCGCGCCGCCGCCGCCGTGCATGGCGATGAACACCGGCCATCCGCCGGCCGGCTTCTTCCCCACCTTCTTGACGACGTAGGGGCTGACCAACTTCTCGTGGCGTACCTCGTTCCGATCGCAGTCCTTCTTCGTTGCCTCGTGGATCGACGCCGACCGGTATCCCTCCCATACCGCCTCGCGCGCGGCGGCCTCGTCCCTCGCGAGGAACCCCTCTAGCTTCGCGTCGAATCGCCACGCTGCCCGGCGCTCCGGCGTGGCCTCGAAGTACCGCTTCGCCTCCTTGGTCAACTCCGCCGACTGACCAGCGTTGGCCGCGCGGACCTCGACGGTGACGACCTGTTCGGTCCGACTCGTGACGAAAGCAACCTCGGCGCGAACCGGCTGGCCCACCCGGACGACGTAGTCGCGACCCGGAGGCAGTTCGAACGCGAGTAGGTCGTTCAGGTCGGACGACTCGCCCCGAGACCGACCCCGGCACGTCTCGCAATTGCCTAGCTTTTCCTCGACGACGACCGGCAGCGAGAGCCGCTTCTTGGTGCCCGCCTCTACGACCCGAACCTGCACGCGGACGAGTTTCACCGGCGCGGCCTTGACGTACCGGGCGGTCACGTTCTCGGCGAACACGTCCTTCGTGTCGGGTGCCCAGGCGAGGGGGAAGGGGGTGCCGGTACGGCGGAAGCTGGCGGCGTAGATGGCGTGGAGTCGATCGTCGGCGCGGGCCTGCGAGGCGTTGTGGACGAACCAACCGCGGTCCAGGCCCTGCGGGTCCTGTTCGGCGGCCCCGGTGAAGTGCCACCGGCCGTCCCACACCTCGACCCAGGTGTGATTGCCGCTCTTGTTGGCCCACAGCGGCGTGCCGACGACGCGGGCCGGGATGCCCACGCTGCGGCAGGCGTCGGCGAGCAAGATCGACAGTCCCGAGCAGGAGGCCAGCCCCGACGCCATCGACTCCTTCGGACTCTGGTTGGCCCGCTTCCGGCCCGTCGAGTAGCGCACTTTCACCTTGCCGAACAAGGTGGCATTGAGCTTCCGGGCCGCCTCGGCGGGCGTCTTGCAACCCTCGATGATCGGCAGGCAGATCGCACGCAGTTCCTTCCGCCACGGGTCGCGCGACTCATCGAGGTTGGCATAGGGCAGCACGTCGTTGAGGAAGACTTCATTCGGTAGGAGTCTGCCCCACGGTGCCTCGGCGCGGGCGCGGTACGCCAGTTCGACGTTTTCCAGAAGGACAGATGCCGACAGCGAGCGCAGATCACGCTCGGGCATGTTGTCGATCAGAAAGGTCATACCGACCCGCTGTATTGCGGGCACCCGGCGCAGGGCGTCGAGTAGTTCGCTGCGATTGGCCCCGGCACGGGACAGAGCCTTCTCGATGGCGGCTGGCCACCATCCGGTGGGCGGAGCGGCGGCCCAAAGTATCGAGGACAGGACGAAGGCGAGCGCGGACGCACGGAGTAGCATGGCAGTGATCCCGGCGGGGTGGGCGGAATGGACATGTTACGAAACCGAGCGTTCGTTGGACGCGATCGAATTCGCGAATGAGTCGGACGCCGCATTGGATCGGTAGATCGAGCCGGTACGAGCGATCGGGAGGACTGAAGTTATGGGTCGGTCATCGGAATCGTATAAGGGCACAGGAATCGAGGCCGGGAGGTGGAAGGCCGACGAGAGATCGAGGGAAGCCACCCTGGGCAAGGGCAAGCGGTGCCAAGGATGGGTAAACACTGCCCTGGATACGGCTGTGTCAGGACCGGCGAGGATTGGCGATCCCTCCGGTCAGCTGCCGAGGGCTGGTGGTGCCCTCGCTCCGCTCGACCCACCCTACGACACGGGCATCCGTGTTATCTGTGGTTCTCTTCGCTTTCTTGCTTGCATCCGCATGGCACACCTGTCAAACTCGTCAGGGTGAGACTTCTCGATAGAAGTCGATGAAAGTAGAACCTCGAGACTTCCGTTCCTGGCCTATAGTTGGTATGCTGATCGAGTCGAATTCTCGACCGCTCCAGCCCGGTCACTCAATCAGGTAAGTCGATGCCGGCCCCCACGACCAATGATGAACTCCTGGATCTCGTCCGGAAGAGTGGCGTGATCGACGAGAAGCGTCTCGCCTCGCAGCTCGATCGCATCAACGCCGCTGGACAGGTGCCTCCCGAGCCGAACAGGTTCGCGGGCGTCCTCGTGCGCGATGGCGTCCTGACACACTTCCAGGCCGAGCAGTTCCTCCAGGGGAAATGGCGACGCTTCACGATCGGCAAATACAAGGTGCTGGAGCGGCTCGGCTCCGGTGGTATGGGCAGCGTGTACCTCTGTGAACACACGCTGATGCGCCGCCGGGTCGCCGTCAAGGTGTTGCCCGCGAGCCGGGCCGAGGACAGCTCGTCGCTCGATCGGTTCTACCGAGAGGCCCGCGCCGTCGCGGCCCTCGACCACCCGAACATCGTCCGCGCCTACGACATCGACCAGGACGACAAGCTCCACTTCCTCGTCATGGAGCACGTGGACGGCTCGAGCCTGCAAGAGATCATCAAGAAGGCCGGGCCGATGGACCCGCTGCGCGCGGCCCACTACATCCGGCAGGCGGCCCTCGGGTTGCAGCACGCGCAC
>JANXSH010000830.1 GCA_025356615.1 Planctomycetia bacterium
GCGATTCATGCGCGGGCTGCTGCACCTGCCCGAACACGTCAAGAGCTACTTCCGTCACCCCTGCGCCCAATACGCCGCAGGGCCGTAATTATTGACAATATTTCGGGCCGGGGTAATACTGTAGTAGGTGCTCTCGTCCGACTAACAACGACGCGGGCGGCAATTGCGGGTGAGGGAGGATTCATGAGTACGGAAGACCACTGGACATCGGAACTGGGCAAGTGCCCTTGCGGTGCCGGTACCGTCAGCGAGGATGTCGTGTCACCCGACAACATGTACGGCAAGACAACCCGAAAAGTGGCTATCAACTGCACGAAGTGCTCGCAGGAATGGGAGTTGGCTGGGCGCACTCTGACACTGAAATCGAGCAAAGAGAATTTGAACACATTGGTGAAGCAACTGTCGGCCATCGAGAGGGAGATCGCAAGGATCAAAGACGAAGTGATAGCTGGCTACTTTACCCGCAATGGCATCGGGACAATGAAGGCGGAATACGAGGACATGCAGCGGCTGGGTTTCTTCGCGGGATCTCTTCAAACGTACCGCAATCGGAGGGGTACTGTTTCGAGCCCACCCGTCTACCAATTCCTCAGCATGGACGTTGATGGGGATTGGCTGATGAACCAGGCGTCCGTGACCACCGCCAAGACCCTGCTAGAAGGGCAACACGAGAAGAGAGCCGAAATCAAGAAAGATATCGAGAAGTCAAAAAGCAACATCGTTCGGAAGTCGCTGAGCGACATGTAACCGTTCACCTGTTGTTGCTGAGTGCATCTGACGCCTCCCTCCTTGCACCTCCCCCACTGAAGACCACCCATTCCTGGTACGGGTGGTCAGCACGAGCTCAGCAGTCGATTGGGGCCGCGATATGATCCTATGTTAGGGAACATGTGACGCAGGAGAAATCGGAGTAAACTTCTGGACCTTGTCGGGAATGTACTTTGGCAGGGTGCGAATTACTGACTCCAGGTCCGAGTTTTTTACTTCTTTAGTCACTTGGATGAGGCGAAGTTCCTTATGGCCCCGGAAGTGGTTGAAGCCCCTCTCGGTAATTGGCATGCCATGCAAGCACAGATAGCGAAGGTTCTTCATGCCGGCGAGGTGCGCCAGCCCGTCGTCCGTGATGCGGGTGTGGCATAGCGCGATCAGATACAAGTCATTGCCTCGGAGGAGCGCCAGGCCCTTGTCCGTCACGGGCGTGTTGCGCAGCGTCAGAGTAGCAAGGTTCCGCAGTTGCCTCAGGTGGGCCAGGTGCTCTTCTTTGATCGGCGTGTGGTCCAGGAACAGGGTGTCCAAGCTCGGTATCTCTTTCAGGTGGGCCAGTCCGCTGCCCGTGATGCCTGTCTTGCAGAGGATTACGTCCTCGAGGGCGGGGAGCCGGACCAGTTTCCGCAGCCCGGCATCCGTCACTGACGAGCCTGTCAAATCGACGTGCTTCAGCGCCCTCATGCCCGCCAGAGCATCGAGATCCTCGTCGCCGAAGTGCGCCCCGTTGAGGTGGGCCCACAGCACATCCCCGTCGGGGTTTTTCTCGTCCGAGGTGTTCAAGATAGCGCCTTTGGCGCGGAGGGCGATGCGGTTGGCGTCGATCCGCCCGACGAGATCCTTGCAGCGCTGCCGCACCTCGGGGTCGGCGTCGGCGACTTCTCGTCGAAGCGTGGGCAGTGCGCTGCGCCCGACAAGGAGGAGTTGCCGCGAGGCGGCTTCGCGGGCTACGAATTCGTCTGCCCCGAGCTGGCGGATCAGTCCGGCCAGGGCTTCGGGTGACAGCGGGCGGGGTGGAGGGGCGGCTGCCCACGCTATTCCGAAGGGAGCCGCGAATAGCAGTAGCCAGCAGGTCGTCGCGCGACCTCGGAACGATTGCGCCATACAACACCTCCGTGATTGTGGGCCAGCTTTCATGCCCATTCAGTCTAGCGACCGGCGGTGGAGGCAACCATGCCAAGAAGATCCTACAGCGGCAGTGTGCGGCGGATCTATGTATAGCGATTCATGCGCGGGCTGCTAAGCCTCCCCGCACACGTCAAGAGTTACTTCCGCCATCCCTGCGCCCGATACGCCGCTGGACCGTAATTATTGATATTATTTCGGGCCGTGGTAATATCAAGAGGAAAGGTTGACACCCTCTTTCGCAGTCCTCATCGCAAGAACCGCCCCCCGTTCACGTCGATCAGCGCCCCGTTCGTGAAAGCTCCCGCCTCGCTCGCCAGGTAGAGGACGGCCATCGCCACCTCGTCGGCGGTGCCGTTGCGCCCGAGGGGCGTCTCGCGGCGATACTCCGCCATGCGCTCGGGCCGGGTGTGGACCTCGTGGTGGCGCGTCTCGATGACGCCGGGACAAATCGAGTTGGTAAGCACCTCCGGGGCCAGCTCGCGCGCCAGGGTGCGGGTGAAGACCTCGAGCGCGCCCTTCGCCGCCGCATACGACCCGGCCCCGTTCGCGCCGCCGGTCTGGACCGCGAGCGAGAGGATGTTGACGATACGTCCGTTGCCGCTCGCCCGCAGGTGGGGGATCGCACGCTTCGTCACCAGGAAGGCGCTGGTCATGTTGACATCCATCGTCTTGTGCCAGTCCTCGAGTGTACAGTCTTCGATGCGGGCGCGCCGGATGATGTCCCCGGCGTTGTTGACGAGGATGTCGAGTCGGCCCGTTCGAGCGATCAAGCGATCGACGATGGAATTCGCCGGGGCTTCCTGCGAGAGGTCTGCCTGGAGGAGTATGCCGTCCGCGCCGAGCGCCCGGACGGCGTCCAGCGCGGAATGGGCCTCCGTCTCACTTCGGCGATAGTGGATGCCGACGAACGCCCCCGCCTCGGCGAGGGCGAGCGCGGTCGCCCGACCGAGGCCGACGCCAGCACCGGTGATGAGGGCGGTTTTGCCGGACAGGTTCAAGCGCTCTCGAATGCTCATGGCTCTCCTCGGTACTGGCTGTTCGGCCCTATGCCTCTCTCACAGCGCCATCCCTCGACCAGGTACGAGTTGAAGTATTCGTCGAACTCCTGTTCCTCCTCGAAGGAGTACCTCCGGCCATCGATGTCATCGAGGAGTTCGGTCAAGACCTCGATCGGACCGCACTCCCGGTAGGTGATCGAGGACACTTTCCATCCGAAATAGTCGCCCATCTGTGCGTTCCGAAACTTGACGTATTCTCCAACTCGGGGCACTACCGGCATTGAAATTAGCTTGGTTAGGTGCGCCCATTTAGTTTTGCTGGCCAGCCAGATGCTGAAATCGATGTCCACATTCATGCTCTCACCCGAACCACGGCGGCATCTGCCCCGCAGGCGGCAGTTTCACCACCGAGACATTCGATATCTGCGGGTGCGAGCGCACTTCGCGGATCGCCTCCTCGGGGGGGGGACTGTCGAGGTTCAACACCGCGATCGCCTCGCCGCCAGCCACCTGTCGGCCCACGGTCATCTGGGCGATGTTCACGTTCTGCTTGCCGAAGATCGTCCCGATGAAGCCGATCAGTCCCGGCACGTCGCGGTGCTGGAAGATCAGCATGACGCCGTCCATGTAGGCGTCGAGGTGGTAGTCTCCCAGCTGCACGAGGCGCAGGTGCTTGTTGCCGAACAGCGTGCCCGCCGCGGAGTAGACGCGGTTGTCGGTGGTCAAGTCCACCTTGATGAGCGTGCTGAAGTCGCCCTTCTGCGACGAGGTCTGCTGCACGATCTCGATGCCGCGCTCGGCCGCCATCAGCCCCGCGTTGACGATGTTGACGTTCTCGAGGTGTGCCTCGAGAAGCCCCGCGGCGAAGGCGGCGGTGATGAGCTTCGTCGATCGCTGCGCCACGTCGCCGCGATAGAGGAGTTTCGCCTTCTGGATCGCCCCCTGACTCGTTTGCGCCAGGAGCAGTCCGAGTCGCCGGCCGAGATCGACGTAGAGTCGCATCTCGTCCATCTCGGCCTTATCCACCGCAGGCATGTTGACGGCGAAGCCGACCACGCCGCGCACGAGGTAGTCGCTCATGAGTTGGCCCGCTTCCCTGGCGACGGAAAGCTGCGCCTCGACGGTGCTGGCCCCGAGGTGCGGGGTGGCGACCACGTTGTCGAACTTGAACAACGGCGAGTCGGTGCAGGGCTCCTTTTCGTACACGTCGATGCCGACGCCGCCGACGCGACCCTCTTCGAGCGCTTTGACGAGGGCCGGCTCGTCGATGAGACCGCCGCGCGCCGCGTTGACGATGATGAC
>JANXSH010000877.1 GCA_025356615.1 Planctomycetia bacterium
TTCCGGCTCGTCGCGCTCCCGAAAGATTTGCCAGACCCCCTTTGCCCTCCTCGAACGAAAAGCCGAGACGTTCTCCTGTCCGAGTCGCTAGAATCCCCTCGTCCACCCCCTCTCTCTTTCGGAGTCCTGCTCATGGTTCGATTGGCCCTGATCGCCTTGGTTTCTCCACTCCTGCTCGTCGCACTCGCCGACACCGAAAAACCCGTCCCGAAGCTCGTCGGCGGCAAAACCGCGCTCGTACCGATCGTCACGGGGCTGAAGAACCCTGAGTCGGTGTGCATCGGCATGGACGGCCGGACCTACATCACCTGCATCGGCGAGTTCGACAAGGACGGCGACGGCACCGTCGTCGTCATCGTGGACGGCAAGGCCGAGACCTTCGCCACGGGCCTCGACGACCCCAAGGGAATGGTCGCCGTCGGCCCCGACTTCTTCGTCGCCGACAAGACGCGCGTCTGGCGCATCGACGCCAAGGGCAAGGCCACCGTCCACGTCGCGGCCAAGGCGTTCCCGGCGAAGCCCCTGTTCCTCAACGACATCGAGAGCGACGGAAAGGGCACCCTCTACGTCTCCGACTCCGGCGACCTCAAGGGCAAGCTCGGCGCGATCTACAAGATCAGTCCCAGAGGCAAGGTGACGACGCTCGTCGCCGAGGCCACGACGCCGATGATCGGCTCGGTCAACGGCTTGCGGCTCGTCAACGAATACCACCTGCACGCCTTCAACCTCACCTCCGGGGAGCTGCTCCGCGTCCGCCTCTCGGACGGCAAGACGGAGAAGCTCGCTGAGGGCATGGTCAACGGGGACGGTATCACGTTCGACCACCACGGCCGACTATACCTCACGAGTTGGGCACAGGGCAAGGTCTGGGGCATCGCGAAGCCGGGCGAGAAGCCCGTCTTGCTCGCCTCGGGCTTTCGGACGGCGGCCGACCTCTGCCTGTCCAAGGACGGCAAGAGTCTCCTCGTACCGGACATGCTAGCCGGCGCACTCTACCAGATCCCGGCGAGCATCCCCGGCTACGAGGTGGACGAGAAGCCGCTCGACGTGAAGCTCGAGCCAGCCTTCGCCGACATCGAATGGACGGGCTGGCAGGGCGAGAGCGACACGGGCAAGATCACCCAGCAGAGGCCGATCATGCTGACCCACGCCGGGGACGACTCCGGGCGCGTCTTCGTCGGCGAGCAGCGCGGCACCATCCACGCCTTCAAGGAGGGCGACAAGAAGACGAAGGTCTTCCTCGACATCACCAAGAAGGTCCGGTATGTGGACGAGGAGAACGAGGAGGGCTTCCTCGGCATGGCGTTCCACCCGAAGTTCGCGACCAACGGCGAGTTCTTCGTCTTCTACACGCCGAAGGGCCAGCCGAAGAGTTCGTTCATCCCCAAGGGGAACGACCGCACCAACGTCCTCTCGCGCTTCCGCGTCAAGAAGGGGTCCGACGAGGCCGACCCGGCCTCGGAAGAGATCCTCATGACGATCAAGCGGCCCTTCTGGAACCACGACGGCGGCACCCTCGCCTTCGGCCCGGACGGCTACCTCTACGTCACCCTCGGCGACGGCGGCGCGGCCGACGACCCGTTCGACAACGGGCAGAACCTGAAGACGTTGCTCGGGAAGGTCCTCCGCATCGATGTCGATACGAAGGGGAAGGATCTGCCCTACGGCATTCCGAAAGACAACCCTTTCGTCGATAAGAAGGACGCGCGCGGCGAAATTTGGGCCTACGGCCTTCGCAACATCTGGCGCATGTCGTTCGACCGTAAGGGTGGCAAACTGTGGGCCGCCGACGTGGGGCAAAACCTCTGGGAGGAGATCAACCTCATCGAGAAGGGCGGGAACTACGGCTGGAACCGCCGCGAGGGCCGACACCCGTTCGGCGTCCCCGGCGTCGAGCCTCGCGCCGACCTGGTCGAGCCGATCTGGGAGTACCACCACGACATCGGCAAGTCGATCACCGGGGGGCACGTCTACCGCGGCAAGAAGGTGCCCGCGCTGGACGGCCTGTACCTCTACGCCGACTACGTCAGCGGCCACGTCTGGGCCTTGGGGTACGACGAAAAGGCCAAGCGGGTGACGCGAAATCACCTCCTGCGGAAGGGTGGCTTCCCGGTCTTCTCCTTCGGCGAGGACGCCCAGGGTGAGGTGTACGTCTTGACGAGCACGCCGACGGCCAAGGGGATCTTCCGATTCGCGGCGAAGTGAGTGGCGGCGATCGCGGAGAAAGAAAAAGAGCCGCCGGCAATCCCCTCACTGCCGGCGACTCACAGGGTCCTCTTCTTCTCCCCAAAGTCGAGGACGAAATTAGCCTAGGTCGCGTTCCAAGAGATGCAAACGATGTGCGGCAAACGCGCGGATAAATCGGCCTTTGCCGGGGGCTGATTGTGGCGGTACGAGAATCGATCCTCCGGGAGAAGAATATTCATTGCCGCAGCATAGTTCGACTGGGGTCGTGTAGCCGCGACGCGGAGCGGAGCGCGTTGGCCTCGCGCTATCCGGGGTGGGCGAAGGAAAACTTTGCCCCAGCACTACTCGCAGCCCAGGCCACCGACACCGGATGCGCCGCCCGCGACGATTACGCATCTTCCCATCTTTGCCTGGTCTGCCGTCTTTGCTCTCCCGGTTCACCTTTCCTTCGTGATATAATCGCACCACGTCAACGCGCCTCGACGGGGTAGGACACGGGAGGTAGGCCAGTGCGACCATTCGTCATCCGAGTTTCCCTGCTGGTCGGCCTCCTGGCCTCGGCTTTGATCGTCGCCGCGCAGCCGATCGAGAAGCCGAAGGACAAACCGAAGGAGAAGGCGGCTCCGGTCGTCAAGGTGCCCGACGACGCCATCATCGCGATCTTCGAGCGGTTGGATGATGTGTATTCGAAATCGCCGAAGCACATCCTCATGGGGCCAGCGGATTATAAGGCACTGACGGACGAGTTAGAGCGTCTCAAGCGACTGTCCGCCCGACCCGGACCCCGCCGACCGTCGAGTTGCTCCATCAAGGGGAAGGTCGAGGGCAATCTCGTCCTGTTCACCGCCCAGTTCGAGTTCGTCACCGAGAAGGCCGACGAGGCCGTCCGGCTAGGCTGCGGTCTTGCCCAGGCGACCGGCGTCAGTCTCGACGGGCGGACTCCGAATCTCCGCCGACCCGTTCCGGAAAAGGGCGACGGCAAGGACGAGCCGGAGGGCTTCGTCGTCGGAATCGACAAGCCGGGCGATCACATACTGACACTCGACCTGGTCATGGCCCTCTCGTCGAAGCCCTCGACGCAGGGCATCTTCCTCGACCTCCCGCGCGTCGCCGTCACGACGATCGACCTGGAGTTGCCGGTCGGCGTCCGCGATGTCCGCGTAGGGGGCAAACTCATCGCGGACACGCTCCTGACCCATTCCAACAGAAAGCTCGTCGGCGGAATCGGCCCCGCCGAAAAGCTCGACCTGACTTGGCAACCGGCGCAGGCGGGTGGCATCGCGGCGGTCCGCCTCGCTGACGGGGTCATCGTGGCGCGTCTGGATGGCAAGGAACTCAACACCGAGGCGAAGTTGACCCTCCGCGTCCAGTCCGGGCAGGTCAAGGAGTGGAAGTTGCTGGTGCCGCCCAAGGCGGAGTTGAAGTTCACCCCCGAGGCTCAGGCGCGGATCGCCCGCGTCGAAGAGTCCGACCAGAAGCAGACCTCGCTCCGCACGATCCACCTGAAAGAGCTGACAATCGAACCGCTCGGCGTCCTCGTCGTCCACAGCCAGCCCGCGCCGAAGCCGGGCACCGGCAAGGTCGCCCCGCTAGGGCCGTTCGTCGTCCTCGGGGCGGCGCGACACTCGGGGAGCCTGCTCGTGTGCAACAGCGTGCCGGGCTGGCACCCCGAGTTCACCCCGCACGCCGACCTGACGCGCCGGAGCGTCACCGAGGAGGAACAGCAGCGCGAGCAGTCGTGCGTCGCGGCCTTCCGCTACGGCCCCGGAACGCCGACCTCCGACAAGCCTGGGCGCGTGGCCGTCGTCTCCTGGCTCGATGTCGAAGTCGAGTCCGTGCGTGGGCAGATCAAGACGCGGTCGTCGCACCAGCTCCGGCTCGTGGGCGATGCGAGCGGGGGACGCTGGGAGTTCGTCACCTCGCTGGAAATCACGCCGCGCTGGGCCGATGTCGATCGGCTACTGGTCCAACTGCCCGTAGGATCCACGTTCAACGAAGAGGGCAGCTTCCCGCTGCCGACCCGCGTCCAATCGATCACCGTAGAGCCGACGACGCGGGTCGTGACCATCCGTCTCGCCCGAGGATCGACCGGAGAGCGATCGATCGCACCGATCCAGGTGAAGATCGCGGGCACCTTCTCCGAAAAGGTTCCCCTCGAGACGGCGGGTAAGACCTCGCTGGGACTGCCCGCGCCCATCGACACCGTCCAGCGCGAGGGGTCGATCAGCGTGACCGCCCCCGTGGGGGTCGAACTACTCCCCCCGGACGAGCCTTCCACATGGGCCGGGCTGGAGGTCGTGCGCCAGACGGCGCAAGAGATCGCCTTGCGTTACCCCCGCCAGGTGCCGGCGTTGCTTCCGCTGTCGTGGCAGCCGCACCGACCGGAGGTCGTCGTCTCCAGTCTGGCGGACGTGACCCTCACCGCCGGAGAGGTGCGCGTCACACAGGAGTTGCGCTACACCTGGCCCAGTGGCCCTGTCCCTCGCCTGGAGCTGCGAATGTCCGGCGACATCGCCGCCACTCAGAAGATCATCCGAGGAGGGGGCAAACTCACCCGCTCGGAGGCCCGTCCGGGCACGGTCCTGCTCCTTCCCGATGAAACGAAACGCCAGGGGCAAGACCTTCTCGTCGTGTTCGAGTACCGCTACCCGATCCCCGCGTCCCGGTCCGGCACGACGACGTTGCCCCTGATCGTGCCCTTCGGCGCGAAGACGGGCGACGCGCGCGTGCGTCTGTGGAGTGATCCGGGACAGTTGCCGGGGCTGACCCCCGGTTGGATCGACCAGAACATCGAGGTCGTGCCGGGCCAACCGCGTCTGCCCGTCCTGGTGATGCGATCGCCCCAGGTCGATTCACCGCTGCGCGTGACCCTCGGCGAACGTCAGGGACTGTTCGCGCTGATCGATCGGGGGCTAGTCCGCGTCGAGGTGGGGGCGAACGGCACGCAGACCTACCGCGTGAGTTACCGCCTGACGAGGCTCGAGGGCCGATCGCTCGACTTCGAGTTGCCCGCGCCTGCGGCGATGATCCAATTCCAGGCGACCTTTGACGAGAAACGCATCGATTACGGCCTCCCCGATGACAACGCCGACAAGACGGGCCGGGTCATTCGGCTCCGACTCTCGCCCGATCTGTTGCGATCCCGCGCCAAGGGGAACGAGGGCAACGCCACCCTGCTGGAGATTTCCTATCGCCTCGGCCCCGATCGGATGCGCGGGTCGGCGGTGACGACTCCGTTGATCGCGCCGAGGCTCCTCGGCGAAGCGGGACGTATCCCCACGCGGTGGAGTGTCGTCACCCCTCCGTCCTGGGTCGTCCTGGGGCCGGAAGCCGGGCCAGCAACGCCGCGCTCCTGGGCAAGGCGCGGCTGGCTCCTCGCCCCGCGCGTGGATGTCACCGCGACCGAGTTGGAGTGCTGGCTCCTCGACGCGGAGCCGACCGCGTCCGACCCGGTCGCCGCGCCGTCGCTCGTACTCTGGCACGACGGTGCCTCGGCCGTACAACTGACGCACTTGCCGCAGCAAGTCTGGCTCTTGATCTGTTCGCTCGGCCTGGTGCTGGTCGGCCTCCTGTTGGCGCGTCTGGTGCTGGACAAGGAGGGTGGCCTCTCGAGTCTTCGGATATGGTTCGTGGTGAGTGGCTTCGCGATCGGGCTAGTCGTGGCCGGGCTGTTCGTCCCGAACCTCGTCGGGCAACTGGCCTACGGCTGTCAGCCGGGCGTCCTGGTCCTCGTCGTCCTCGCCACGATCCAGCGCTTGTTGCACGAACGCTACCGACGGCAGATCGTTTTCCTCCCGAGTTTCAGCCGGTCGTCGAAGAATGGCTCGTCGCTGCTCCGCCCGGAGCCTCGCCCCCTCGCGCAGCATGGGCAGCCGTCCACGGTCGATGTGCCCCGGCAGATCGGCAGTAGCATCAACCGGATATCCTGACCGCTCGAAGATACGGAACCACAGAGAGGTGTTCCAAGATGGCCAAACGGTAGTCGAACTCGAGGTATTTACCCCGAAGGGGTTACACAACGAAGCCCAGGGTCGCGAGCGCAGCGAGCGCACCCTGGGAACGCGGATAGGGGTCATACAACCGTGTGTCATCGCGTTGTGCCTCGACCCAGGGTGGGCGGGCGGGGGGCGCGCCCCCGGGG
>JANXSH010000926.1 GCA_025356615.1 Planctomycetia bacterium
GAGATGGTCGCCGGGCGAATCTCACTCGACGGCGAAGATGTCAGCGCGACGATCCGCACGCCCGAGGTGTCCGTGGGGTCGTCGGTCGTGGCGGCGAGCGCGGTCGTCCGGCCGCGCCTGGCATCGCTCCAGCGCCAAATCGCGACAGGGCGAAATTTCGTTTGCGAGGGCCGCGACCAGGGGACGGTCGTCTTCCCAGACGCGGAGTGCAAGTTCTTCCTGACCGCCGACGCCGAGGTGCGCTTGCACCGGCGGGTGGGCGAGTTGGAAGCGCGGGGGACCGTCGTCGCGATCGACGAACTCCGTCGCGACCAGGTGGAGCGTGACTATCGCGATTCTCACCGCGAACTGGCCCCGTTGCGGCCGGCCTCCGACGCAATTCACGTCGATAGCACCGGACGGACGCTCGAGGAGGTCGTATCCCTCATGGTAGAAGAAGTGCGAGGACGGATGGCGAGTCGTCCGTCCTGAATCATTGATCGAGTGCGGAGAAAGCGCGAGATGGACAGTTGGCAGTCTGAACTCTGGTATCGGCTCAATTTCAGTTGGATCTGGGCGACGTACACTCTGGGCTTCAGCTACCGCTCGCGCGGGTTCTCCCACATGCCGAAGAACGGCCCTGTGTTGATCCTGGCGAACCATGAGAGCTACCTCGATCCGCTCGCGGTCGGCCTCGCCGTCCGTCGTCGCATCTGGTATCTCGCACGGAAGCCGCTCTTCAAGCCGCCCCTCCTCGGCCCCTACTTGAAGAGCGTCGGCTGCGTGCCGGTCGATCAGCATGGCGTCGCGAAAGAGGGCATCCGGACGTGTATCGACCTGCTCCAGGCAGGCAAACCGCTGCTCGTCTTCCCCGAAGGCCGACGAACCTCTGACGGCGAGATGAAGGAATTCAAAGCAGGCATCGCCCTGATCCTCAAGCGTGTCCCGGTGCCGATCGTGCCGGTCGGCATTGCCGGCGCTTACGAATCCTACCCGATCCACGCGACGGTGCCGAAATTCGCCCCAATGTTCTGGCCCTACAACGGAGCCGCCATCGCCACATCGGTCGGCAAGCCGATCCTGCCTGAGCGCTACCAGGGGATGGACCGGGAGGTGATGATGCAGTTCCTGTTCGACGCAGTCGCCGCTGAGGTCGAAAAGGCGGAGCGATTCAAACGGAAGGGGTAAGGCAGTCGGGCGGAGAGGATCGACATCTCGCGATCCGACGCGCTATTCCATCGGCGGGGTAGGAGATGACGGATCATCACGCCTCGGATTCGCCTACGGCCCCCCTCCCTTACAACAAGGGAGGGAGCCAGCCATTCCGTACATCAGAAGCGACTCAGGTTATCGGTGTTATCGGAATCATCGTCGAGCCGAAGTCGTAGTCATGACCGATCGTACCAGCCTGGATCGAGAGGCTGAATACCAGGTCGCCGAACTGGTCATACCCTGCCGTTCCCCCGAGACTGCCCACAGTGGCAGTCCCCGGCTGCGAGTCGGGCGGGAGAGTTTCGGTGATCGTGTAGGTTCCGGGGCGCAGGCCGCTGAAGTCATAGAACCCGGCGACGCCGGAGGCGTTCTGGCCCGTCCACTGTGACCAGGTGATCGATTGTCCCAGGTCGTTGACGCCCGTCAGGGTGATCAGAACGTTGTTCAGCCCGGTATCCCCAGAATCGAAGACGCCGTTCGAGTTCTGGTCCGTATAGGCGAACCCGGAGATGCTGGACAACGCGACGCCCTGGGCGCGGACGGCCCACTCCTCGAAGCCGCCGTTGGATGATGTGGTAGCGCCGAACTTGGAATAGAGGTACACATAGTTGCCACCCGGCTCCGTCAGGAGCGCGTCGGGAACGAGGACCTGGACGTCACCCGAGCCGCTGCCGTGACTCAACCTGGCGTTGAGCATCACCGCGTTGTCCGTGCCGGCATCGAGGTCATAGACCGCCGTGAGGCCCGCGAGCTGCTTGGTGACGGGGTCGTATCCCTTGAGATTCGGGGCACCGCCGACGTAGATTCGCATCTCGTCGAGGGAGAGCAGGGGCGACGAGGCCTTCTGGTTGATGTCGAGGAGGAACTCGCGATACGCCACCCCGTTCACGAAGACGATCGGTGCCTCGCTGAGCTGGAGCGACCGGGTGAACACGGGACTGCTGTTCTCATCGTACTGTAGCGGTCTCGCGTCGGTGTTGTAGCCCTGAGCGACGGCGGCAATGCCGCCCGCATGGACACGCACGAAGGAGTGGATGACTCCGCTGCCGGTCGGCTGCGTGTCCGTTTGCTGGAACAGCACGCTCCCGATGGTTGCATGCGCGCCAACCGTCGTCAGGTCCACGACCGCAGGCACCGTTCGATCTTCGAGACTCTCCAGGGTCAATCGGCGAGAAGTGGTGTTCGGCTTCTGGGATGCGCTTTGCCCAGAGAACAAATTGCGAATGAAAGTCCTCATGTGGATTTTCTCCAGGTAGCTAGGTGGGTGAGATGAGAGAGGGGGAAATGTCGATATCGCTCGACTTCTACCGGAGCCTAGGTCACGATGACAACTCAGTCAAGCAACCAAACCGAGAAAGCAGTTCGTGTCGCGGCAGATTCATGCCCGGTAGCAACCAGGGGACTTCTCGTACCGTGCGAGCGGTGGAGTAAGTCGCAAGTCGCTCACTCGCACCTCGGCGGCAAAATCTTTCCGGATTTCGAGTTGCCGTTGCAGCCCCTGATAGGATCCTCTACATTACCAAGGGTATATTCTCCTCCCGAGATTCGATGATGCGCACCCAGAAGATTTTGCACTCGCGATTCCTTCTACTTCCTCCAAGGAAGTCGTCCAGGGGTTCTCGTCATCATGCCTGATCGATCATGACGTTGCAACCGGCCCTGGGACGACACTCGTCTCGGGGCCTTTTTTTTGCCTGGAGCCTGAAATGGCCGACGACCGCGTACTCATCTTCGATACGACCCTCCGCGACGGCGAGCAGTCGCCCGGCGCGAGCATGAACCTGAGCGAGAAGCTCCAGGTGGCGCACGCGCTCGCGGAACTCGGCGTGGACGTGATCGAGGCGGGATTCCCGATCGCCTCGCCCGGCGACTTCGAGTCGGTCCAGGCCATCGCCCGAGAGGTCCACGGGCCGATCATCTGCGGGCTGGCGCGGTGCAACTCCGACGACATCGACCGCGCCGCGATGGCGCTCGTCGATGCCCCGCGTCCGCGCATCCACGTCTTCCTGGCGACGAGCGCGATCCACCGCGAATTCAAGCTCAAGATGGCCAAGGAGGAGATCATCCGCCGGGCCGTCGAGGGCGTCACGCGCGCCAAGGGCTATTGCGACGACGTGGAGTTCTCCCCCGAGGACGCCGCCCGCACCGAGTTAGACTTCCTCGCCGAGGTCGTCGAACGCGCCATCGAAGCCGGCGCGACGACGCTCAACATCCCCGACACCGTCGGCTACGCCGTCCCCAACCAATACGCAGGCGCGATCGCCTACCTGAAGAAGCACGTCCGGGGCATCGAGAAGATCGTCCTCAGCGTCCACTGCCACGACGACCTGGGCATGGCCGTCGCGAACAGCCTCGCCGCCGTCCTCGAAGGGGCGCGACAGATCGAATGCACCATCAACGGCCTCGGCGAGCGCGCGGGCAATTGCGCCCTCGAAGAAGTCGTCATGGCGCTCGTCACGCGCGCCGACTACTTCGGCCTCAAGACCGGGATCAACACGCGCAAGCTCTACCCGACGAGTCGGCTCGTGTCGCACGTCACCGGCATCATGGTCCAGCGCAACAAGGCGATCGTCGGGCAGAATGCGTTCTCGCACGAGGCGGGCATCCACCAGGATGGCATGCTCAAGAACAGCTCGACGTATGAGATCATGAATCCCGAAGACGTGGGCATCTCGCGGACCGAACTCGTCCTCGGCAAGCACTCGGGGCGGGCCGCCCTGCGCCAGCGCGTCGTCGATTTGGGGTATCACCTCAACGACGAGCAACTCCAGCGCGTCTTCGAGGGGTTCAAGACCCTGGCCGACCGCAAGAAGGTGATCTACGACGCCGACATCGAGGCGCTCGCCGAGACGCAGATCCACTCCGGGCCGAACCTATGGACGCTCGAGGCGGTCACCTGCAACGCCGGCAGCGCGACCATCCCCTCGGCCGTCGTCGCCCTGTGGAACCAGGACGGCAGCATCCGGCGCGAGGCCGCCCTCGGCGACGGCCCGGTCGATGCGGTGTTCAAGGCGATCGAACACCTGACTGGCATCGAATTGACGCTGACGGACTACCGCATCCGCAGCGTCTCGGTGGGCGAAGACGCCCAGGGCGAGGCGAGCGTCGAGGTGGAATATAACGGCAAGAACTTCTCCGCCCGCGCCGTGAGCACCGACATTATCGAGGCCAGCGCCCTGGCCTTCTTACAAGTCATCAACCGTATCGCGATGCGAGAGAAGTATCAGATCGACCGCGTCCTGCCGACGCAGGTCGAAGAGGGGAACGAGGTCGCGATGGGGTCGTGAGACCGGGCCGCGACGACCTCGCCCCGCAACCCCTCTCTTTGCAAAAGAGGAGGGATTGCGGCGCGAGACCTTGCCCTTCTGAGGGAGTATCGGTTCCCGTAAGGAGGAGGGAGAACGAGCAATGTCTACCGTAATCCAACAACTCGACGCGATGCGTGGCGTGGGGGAGAACTGGGACGGCTACCATGCCGCCGCACCCTGCGCCGCAGCTATCGATCTCGCGCTGGATTTCGTGCGGCTCATCGAGGCAGTCCGCCGGGGGTCTCGGGCTTTGCCTCTGCACGTCGGCCCCACTCCGCCGGGGGGGGTTCTGATCGACTGGGAGGACGACCAGAAGGAACACGAAATCGAGATCAGTCCCGACGGGGCGATCGAGTTCTTGCACATGAACAAGACGACGAAGCAGATCGATTCGCGCAAGTTCTTGCCGGGGGGAAGGGTGGTCGTCGAACCCGGATTGCTCCAGGAACTGCAACACCTTCTGGCCGCCTGAGTCGCGGAGAGATGTATGGCAGAACCGGACGAGATAGCCGACGAGGAGGTACTCCTTCGCCACATTCCTTCGGGGACGACCTGGCAAGCGCCGGGGCCTCGGATCACGAGTGCCAATTTCCGCCTCCGGCAAGCGCGGGGCGAAACCGGGCTATCCGTCACCCGGCAGAAAGTCACTCCGGCAGGCCGCTTGATCGAGGTGGTAGGTGGAGATGTCGAACGCGGCTCTCGCGTGGCCTTCGTGACAGCCGGAGAACTCCGCGCGCTTGGCCTTCGGGTCGTCCCGAAACCACTGGCGGATGACTCGGGCCATTCCGAAATCCAGTCCGATTCCCGAAGCCTCGACGAACTTGCGACTGGTAAACTCCTGTCCAAGGCATTCCAGTTCTTGCCGTCCGAGGAGTCAGCGGGTGATGGATCCTTGAACGCCAACCTCGAACCCCCTTCGCGTCCCTGATGTCCTTACGGGATAACTTCACTCACCGGAGGACCAAACCCCCATGTCGAGCCTGATCGTCGAAGTCTGCCGCGTCGATGCCGTGGAACGGCACCCGAACGCGGACCGGATGTGCGTCTGCACCGTCAAGGGCTGGCGAGTGTGTGCCGGACGTGACCCCGTCATCGGCCTGAACCAGTACGCGCCGGGGGATCTCTGCATCTACATCCCGCCCGATGCTGTTTTGTCGCCCGAACTCTCCGACCGGCTCGGCTGCACCAAGTATCTCGGGTCGCTCGGGAAAAATGCCGACGGCACTCGGCTTCCCGGCGGGCGAGTGCGCGTCGCCCGGTTGCGGGGCGAGCCGTCCTACGGCCTCATCATGCAGGTCGAGGACGTGACCCTCGCGCCGGGCACCGATGTCGCCGACCGGCTCGGGATCACCAAGTGGGAGCCGCCGATCGTCCAATGCGATGGTGCCTCGCTGCCGGCGCACCCGTTGTTCCACCACTACAGCGAGATCGAGAACTACCGCAACTTCCCGGACCTGATACGCGAGGGGGAGGAGGTCGTCCTCACTGAGAAGATCCACGGCAAGAACTGCCGACTCGGATACGTCCTCGATCAGACCTCCGGCGAGTGGAGCTGGATGGCGGGCAGCCACAACCAGCGGCGACAAGAGACCGACGCCAAGGGCCGTCGCTCCCAGTTCTGGGAGGTGCTGACCGACCCGGTCCGCGCGTTGCTCCGCCACGTCTCCACTGAGGATGACAAGGTTCGCGGCGTCGTCCTGTTCGGCGAACTCTTCGGCGCGGGCGTGCAGGACATGTGGTACGGGCAGGAGAACGGGCGGTTCGGCTTCCGGGCGTTCGATCTCGCCGTCAACGGGACGTATGTGGACTCCGACCGCAAGGCCGAGTTGTTCGCACGATTCGGCGTCGAGGCGGTGCCCCTACTTCATCGCGGCCCGTTCGCTCGGTCGGTGGTCGAGGCCCACGTCTCCGGGCCGACGACGATGTGCGACCCCGGCAAGGCGGGCAAGTTCGCGGGCCGGGAGGGCATCGTCATCACGCCGGTGAAGGAGCGATCCGGCGAGGCGGGCGAACACCTCTTCAGCCGCGTGATGCTCAAGGCGATCAGCTTCGAGTACTACGAACGCAAGGGCGGGACGGAGGATCATTGACGAGGGCTTGGTACGAAGGCGAGGCACGCCTTCCAGAAACAGGAGCCGTTCGCCTTTTCTCTTCATAGATTCGTCAAGATGATGAACGCCGACGACACGAACGAGACGATCACCCTCGCGATGATGCGCCAGGTGTTGAGCGTCGCCCTGGTCTGCGACGCGCTGGACGCGGAGGGACTGCCCCGCCAGTCGCCGCGCGTCAAGCTCCAGCCGATGACGATCCCGGTCGTCCTCGTGGGCCGATGCCGGACGACCCTCTGGGCAGACATGGCCCACGTCGATCCGCAGCCCTACGAACTGGAGTTGCGTGCCGTCGATGGCTGTAGGCCCGACGACATCCTCGTCTGCGCGGCGGGCGGGTCGATGCGTTCGGGGATCTGGGGCGAACTCCTCTCGACGGCGGCACGCAACGCCGGTTGCGTCGGCGTCGTCGTCGCCGGGGCGATCCGTGATGTGGCGCGCATGCGCGAGATGGGCTTCCCGGTCTTCGCTCAGGGGACGTGCCCGTATGACAGCAAGGATCGTCAACGCGTCATCGACATCGACGTGCCGGTGGAAATCGACGGCGTCCTCTTCGCGCCGGGGGATCTGGTGTTCGCCGACGAGGACGGCGTCGTGGTCGTCCCGGCCCGCGTCGAGGCGGCCGTCGTCAAGAGGGCATGGGACAAGGCCCACGCCGAGAACCAGGTCCGCGACGCGATCCGCGAAGGGCTAAGCGCGACGGACGCATTCCGACGCTTCGGCGTGCTGTAAATGCGAACTAACCACAGAGGCACAGAGGAAGAACCCGGAACAAAGATCGAAGAGACGCTGTACACTATTCGCACGACGAGGCCGATCAACCCGACTTTCCGTTACTGGCCCCGGCGACGGGGTGTGACAGTCGATGGAGATCCAATGAACGTCAGCTATCGGTACACAAGCCATCAAGTGGCACGAGGGGCTAGAGCCGACGCCGAGCGTAACGATGCGCTCTTCTTGTTGAAGAAAGTGTCGTCCATGCGGCTGACCTACCAGGTTCAATTATTAGCTTTCCGCGCTTTTGAGTCCGGTCGAAAGTTGGTGATTCGAGTCCCTGCCAATTGCAAACTTCATCCGTCACTGCGGAACTTCCAGAAAGAACACTCCAAAGTCGTCCGAATTGAGAATGGGTAAACCGATGGGACTGTATCTATGCATCTTTGATGACGATGATGAAATTGAAGGGCTTGAAATCGGGGCTTACTCAGACTTTGAGTTTTTTTGCAGTACAGTTACCGAACTTCTGGAAGAAGGGGTTACTGGAAGTAAGTATCCAACATTGATTCTTCATGCCGATTCGGACGGAGAATGGTCGCCTTCGGAATGTGAGACGCTGAAACGAGAACTGGAAGATATTTCGAGACTTTAGCAAGGTTAGTGCAGGTACAACATCGGGCGCTTCTCGTAAGGTTAAACGGGCAGGCTGGTTGCGCTCAGATGCCCGTTAGATGCTGACTCGGGG
>JANXSH010000948.1 GCA_025356615.1 Planctomycetia bacterium
CTCTCGCTGGTCGAACGTCGTTCCTTGCGGCTGCTGACCCACAGCGATGCTTCCCAGCAGCAAAACCAGTCCCGCAGCCAGACTAGCCCGCGTCCGACCCTGAATGGTCGCCCCGCGAACTGTAGTTCGGGGCTTCCTGCGTAATAGCAATGTCATGCGGATGGCTCTCCTGCACGCTGGCCGCGCTCACCATGATAAAGCGCGTGCGCGTGCGTAGCTCCTCGATATTGCGAGTCCCACAGTAGCCCATACCGGCCCGCAGTCCACCCACGAGTTGGTAGATGAACGGTGCCAGCGGACCCTTGTAGGGCACCCGCCCCTCGACGCCCTCCGGGACCAGCTTGTCCCGCCCGCCGGACTCTTGCCGGTAGCGGTCCTTCGAGCCAGCCATCATCGCGCCGAGCGACCCCATGCCGCGGTACGTCTTGAAGCTGCGCCCCTTGTAGATGATCGTCTGCCCCGGACTCTCGGCCAGGCCAGCCAGCAAGCTGCCGAGCATGACGCAATGAGCCCCAGCCGAGATCGCCTTGGTGATGTCGCCGGAATAGCGTATCCCGCCGTCCGCGATCACCGGCACCCGACCGCCCACCCCCGCCAGAGCCTGTTGGATGGCGGAGAGTTGGGGCACCCCCACGCCGGAGATGATGCGCGTCGTACAGATCGATCCGGGGCCGATGCCCACTTTGATGGCATCGGCACCCGCATCGGCCAGCGCCCGCGCTCCCTCCGACGTGGCAACGTTCCCGGCGATGACCTCGATCATGAATCGCTTCTTGATCTGGGCCACCGTTTCGATCACGTTGGACGAGTGCCCGTGTGCGGAATCGACCACCAGGACATCGACGCCCGCCTTGATGAGCGAGTCCGCGCGTTCGTAGTCGTAGACCCCGATGGCGGCCCCGACCCGTAGCCGACCGCGCGGATCCTTGCACGCATGCGGGAACCGCGACAGCTTGTCGATATCCTTTATCGTGATCAACCCCTTCAGACGGTATTTATCGTCTACCAGGAGAAGTTTCTCCACCCTATTCCGCGTGAGGATGTGCTCGGCATCCTCCAGAGTGGTCTCTTCCGAGGCGGTCACGAGATTCTCGTGGGTCATTACCTCGCCGATGCGCTGCGCATCATCCGTGAGGAATCGCAGGTCGCGCCGGGTCAGGATACCCTTCAGGATGCCATCGACCGTGATCGGCACGCCCGAGATCTTGTTCTCCAGCATGATCTTGCGGGCCGTCCCGACGAGTTCGTCCGGCGAGAGCGTGACCGGGTCGGTGATGATGCCGTTCTCGCTCCGTTTGACCTTATCGACCTCGAGGGTCTGATCCGGGATGGACAGATTCTTGTGAATGATGCCGATCCCGCCCTCCTGGGCCAGCGCGATGGCTAGATCACTCTCCGTGACCGTGTCCATCGGGGAACTGAGGATGGGCAAGTTCAGGCGGATGTTGCGGGTGAGGGATGTTCGCACGTCCACATCGCGGGGGACCACCTCGCTGTAGGCAGGCTCGAGGAGGACATCGTCGAAAGTGATGCCTTGATATGCGATTCGGTCTTGCATGACGGGTCTCCGGGAATCCTTTCCATTGAAGTATAGAGAAGGTGCGAGGAACGGCGAGGGGCTGGGAAGATGAGGGCCACTCTCCAAGCCGAAGAATTGATACAACCACTGTCATTATTGCAGCAGGAATTACAATCGTATCGCTTCGATTCGGATCGCATTCGGCCCTTCTGGTGACCAGGCAAACCTCCTCTCGATGGCGTATGTGATTACTTCGAAATGGCTTGCGCCATGCGGCAGGTGTCTGGCTCAAGTTGATGGAAGCGATTGGCACGCCTCATGCAATGTATCTTCCTCATCAGGAAACCCCCTCCTGACGAAGGATTCGCTCTCACGACTTCCCCCGGTCGTGAGAGCAACGAATCGCAGCCCGATCTCCCCCGATCGGCTGACAACTCCTCTTCCCCCGACATCCCCCGAACCTCCGCAGAAGGCGGCCCTCTCCCCCGAGGGCCGCCTCCTTTTGTTGGTCTCCATTAAAAGTGAGGCGAGTTACCCGCGACGCAACGGGGAGCGCGAGATGCGATCCGCCTTGCGTCGCGGGTAAACATTCTTGCGTCGATCCCGCAGCACGTAATTCTACCGCGTCACTTATTTTCTGGACGGTTCGGTGCGCAGTCGTAATCGTTCTCATGTGATGAAGCGGTCCTCGTCCTCGCTAGTGCTTATGCGGGCGTCGTCTTCGCGGGCAGCGCCCTTCCAGTGGTCGGCGGGCCACTCCTCGGTGGCGTGGCTGGCGAAGGAAGTTTCCTGCAACCGCGTGACGAGCAGAACGAGAACGGTCGCCGTGAGGCAGAGTGGGAATTCGGTCAACTCCGCAACGATTTGTACGTTGGTAGCATCCTTGAGACTTGGAACATCCTTGGCTGCAAGGGTGATTCGTAACGAAATCTGATTCACGAAGTTGGAGATCAGCCAGAAGGTCCACCAAAAAGGGAGGATGAGACTGGCAGGCGCGTTTCTCCACTTCTGCGGATTCCGGCTCGCCTTCGTGAGATCCCTCATCGCCTGGTAGGGGCGGAAGAGGCCCAGGATCGGCACGAAGAAGTAGCCGACGGCCCAGCCCGGCTTGATCGGCAAGGATCTCGCCCCGAGGGCGCGGACGTTGCGGTTCGCGCGAACGATCCACATCCCGAAGCCTACGACGGTTACCAGACGAATCACCAGGCTCAGTACGCCGATCGCCTGCTGGCGGTTGTCGTTGGCCTCCGCCTCGGCGGGCGAAAAATTCGCGCGGTTCAGCATGGCGAGTTGCTGGTAGGACGAGTAGGTATCGACGGCACTAGACGCCACACCCAAGATGAGGAGAACGACGACGACCCGCGTCAGGCCGGACAACGGGCGATACACGTAGGAATCACTCATGGTTCTTGGTCCCGCCGGATGCTCGTTGAATGCGCGAATCGATCACTCGTTCCGCCTGGAACTCACTCATGAACATCTTCCGAACCCTGTCACGCCATTTCAAGGCGTTGGTTCATCTCTTCCTCTAATCCAACCGCAATAGCCCCCACGCCAGCAGCATGAACCCCACGCCGAACCCCGTCAGTACTGCGCACGCCGTGCCGACGATCGCAAGATTCGGCTCGTATCCGCCCGATGCGGCGAGCAGCTCGCGGTACGCATCTAGCGCCCAGCCGTGGGGCGTGATGAAGCTCAATTTCTGCGTATCCGCCGGCATCATCTCGCGCGGCAGGACACACCCGCCGATCAGCGCCAGCATCATCACGGGCACCGCACCGTAGAGCGCTACTTGCACCTCCGTGCGCGCGACGGCGGCGACCAACAAGGCCAGCCCCATCGCCGCGATCGAGGTGCAGACGACGACCAGAAGCAGCCAGGCCGCCTGCTCACCCAGCGACCACGAGTCCGGCCCCCAGTGCATCCGAAACAAGAGCCGACCGGCGACCAGGAGGACGACCCCCTGCCCCACCGAGACGAGGAAGCACGGCAACAGCTTTCCGAGCAGGATTTG
>JANXSH010000949.1 GCA_025356615.1 Planctomycetia bacterium
ACCTCGCGCATCGCCAACCCGGACGGCTCCGTCGTCTTCGAGATGAAGGATGTCCAGGTGCCCGAGCACTGGTCGCAGGTCGCGGCGGACGTGCTGGCGCAGAAATACTTCCGCCGCGCTGGCATTCCGCGCGTCGGCAAGCGCGTCGCCGAGGAGGGCGTGCCCGAGTGGCTCCAGCGGACGGTCCCCGCCGAGGGCGACCTGCGCGATAGTCACGAGAGCGACTCGCGCCAGGTGTTCCGTCGGCTCGCCGGGTGCTGGACGTACTGGGGTTGGAAGGGCGGCTACTTCGACAGCGAGGCCGACGCCCTGGCGTTCCACGACGAGATCTGCCACATGCTGGCGGGCCAACACGCCGCGCCGAACTCGCCGCAGTGGTTCAACTCGGGCCTGCACTGGGCGTATGGCATCGACGGCCCCGCGCAGGGACACTACCGCGTCGATCCGGCGAGCGGCGAGATGCGGCGGTCCACGTCGGCGTATGAGCATCCGGCGCCGCATGCGTGTTTTATCCAGTCCGTCAACGACGACCTGGTGAACGAGGGCGGCATCATGGACCTGTGGGTCCGCGAGGCCCGCATCTTTAAATACGGGAGCGGTTGCACGTCCGGCGACTCCCGCGTCTACGCCGAGGGCATGGGCTTCGTGCCGCTGCGCGACCTGTTCGATCGCTTCGTCGCAGAAGGCCGGCCCGTCCATGACTTCGATGGCAAAGGCCGATTCATCGATGTCGATGATGTCGGTATCAACACGCTCTCGGTGAACCCTGAGACGGGCGAGTACGCTCTCGACCGGATCGTCAAGGTCTGGCAATACGATGTCGCCGCCGAGGACAAACTCACGGTACGTTTCGACACGGGGGCGAAGGCGGTCGTCTCGGCCTGGCATCCGTTCCTCGTCTGGGATGGCGAGCGTGTCGTCGAGCGTCGCGCGGACCAGCTTCGGCGGGGCGATGCCATCCTCGGGCCGAATGAGACAGCGATGGCGGCGCTGCCCGTCGTGCCGGTCGAGGTCGCCTGGCAGACGAGCTATTTCCGCAAGAGCGAACAGCAGAAGATCACGATCGATGCCGACCTCGCCTGGCTCTGCGGCTACTTCCTGGGCGACGGCAGCCTCGGCGCTCGTCGTGTCAGCACCACGAACAACTACGGTCGTAGCTACACCTACGCCGGCCTTCGACTGCGCTTCCATGACGAGACGGAAGCAGTCCTCCAGCGCGTCCAGCGGATCGTCGCTCGCTCCTTCGGCGAAGAGGCGAAGATCCAACAGGACGGTCGGGGTAGCAACGGCAAGCACGTCTGCTACACCGGACGGCACGTCACCGGGTTCTTCGCCGCCCTCTTCGGCGTCGGTGCCAAGACGTATCGTCTCCAGATGCCGGAATGGATCTGGGAGGCAGGCCGGGAACTGTCTCTGGCCTTCCTCGCGGGTCTGATCGACTCCGATGGCTGTGTCAGCGAAGGACGCGCGCACTATTCTACGGTCACGCGGGAATTCGCGAAGGATGTCGGCGTCTTGGCGTCGCTGCACGGCTTGGGCGGCGGGCTGGTCGGTGATGGCAATAGTTGCACAGTGACGATCGTCCATCGGACCGTTCGGCTCGAGGAGCGTCAGGCCATCGCCCGCTACCTCTCGCACCCAGAACGGAAGCGCCGACTGCTCGACTACGATCCTTCCGCGCACGAGCGGAAGTTCTGCATGCCGCTCTCCGAAGGGCTGACGCATGACCTGTTCGGCTCCGAACACGCCGCCGCCGATTGGCTTCGCCTGCCCGTCGGCGATCAGACCCTGCACCTCGGACGACTGCACTACGAGGGCATCATCAACCCGCACAAACTCGAGCGCGGCCTTGCTCTCCTCGAACGTGCCGATGAGACGGGCCAACTCCTGGGCCGGATTGCTCGCTCGCTGGCCTTCGTCATGTCCGTCGAGCCATGCCTGGAAAACCCGGACTTCTACGACTTGACGGTCGATCAGCATTCCAACTACCTGGCTGGCGAGTCGGGACTGGTCGCCATCCACAACACCGGATCCAATTTCAGCGCCCTCCGCGGCGAGGGCGAGCCGCTCTCCGGCGGCGGCAAGTCGAGCGGGCTGATGAGCTTCCTCAAGATCGGCGACCGCGCCGCCGGGGCGATCAAGTCGGGAGGAACCTGCCTGGCCCCGTACACCCTCGTGTACACCGCGCGGGGGCCGGTCCCCGTCAAGGAGCTGGCCGAGAAGGGCGACGACTTCATCACCCTCAGCTACGACCCGCCTGCGGGACGCTATAAGGCCAAGACCGCGCGGGCCTGGTTCGCGGGCCGGAAGCGTGTCGTGCGCGTCCACACCGACAAGGCATGGTTCGATGTCACGTTCGATCACCCCGTCCGCCTGTCTAACCACGAGACCGCCCTGGCGGGCGATCTCGAACACGGCATGTCGCTTTTCAGCTGCGCCATCGGTCGGCAGCACGGACACTTGCGCGTCTCGTTGAAGGACGGTCTCAAGGGGAAAAACTTCTTCCATCGGCTCGTCGCCCACGACGTGATGGGCTTCGACCTGGACGGCAAGGTCGTCCACCACCTCGATGGCGACGTGGACAATAACGAGCCGAAGAACCTCGAGGTGATGACCCAGGCCGAACACGCCGCACTGCACGGCCGCGAGTTGGCATCCCGAGGTGTCCACAACTTCCAACTCGAGCAGTTCTCCCACGCCGGGGACGCGAACGGCATGAGCCGGGCGGGGAGATTCTACTCCGACCCCGATCGGGCCGCCGCCTACTCCGAGACGAAGAGCGCGGAACTGCTGGCACGCGGCAACGCCGACGAACTTCAAGAACTCGCTGCCAGCCAGAAGATGCTGAACACCGCGTTCGACCTGCTGAACAACGGCTACCGGATCGACACGTTCGAGCAATACGTCGATGCTCGCAAGCAACACGTCGGTCGCATCGCCTCGATCAGCGGACTCCAGCGGAAGTTCGACGATCGCTTCGGCGGCTACGATGCCTTCCTGAAAGAGGTCTCGGCGAACAACCACAAGGTGCTGTGGGTGGACGAAGTCGGCGTCATGGACGTGTACGACGTGGAGGTCGATTGCCCGACCCGCGACGACAAGTCGTACCGATCGGGCCACAACTTCGTCATCTGGCCCGACGCCAAACACACCGGCTCCGGCGTCGTCGTGTTCAACACGCGCCGCGCGGCGAAGATGGTCGTCCTCGACCTCGACCACCCGGACATCGAGGAGTTCATCAACTGGAAGGTGATCGAGGAGGACAAGGTCGCCGCCCTCGTCACCGGCTCGAAGATGCTCAACCGGCACCTCAACGCCGTCCTGAAGGCGTGCCACGGGTGGGCCGTCGCCGACGAGAAGTTCGACCGCTTGAAGAACAACAGCCTCCGCAAGGCCATCATCGAGGCCCGTCAATCGCTCATCCCGACGAACTCGATCGAGCGCGCCATCCAGCTCGCGCAGCAGGGCGTCACCTCCGTGAGGGTCGAGGAGTACGACACCGACTGGACCTCGAAGGCGTACTTCACGGTGTCCGGCCAGAACAGCAACAACTCGGTCCGCATTCCCAACGAGTTCATGCAGGCGGTCCTCGACGACTCTCCGTGGCACCTGATCTGGCGCACGGAGAAGGAGAAGGCCGCCGCCAGTGGTCGCGCGCCGAAGCCGAGGAAGACGCTGCGGGCGCGCGACCTGTGGGACCAGATCGCGAACTCCGCGTGGTCGTGCGCCGATCCGGGCGTGCAGTTCGACTCGACGGTCAACGAGTGGCACACCTGCCCGGTCGATGGGCGGATCAACGCGAGTAATCCGTGCTGCGTCACGGGAGATACGCTCATCGCGGTCGCCGACGGTCGGAACGCCGTCCCGATTCGTGAGTTGGTGGGCCAGGTCGTCAACGTGTACACCTGGGACCACAAGAAGAAATGCACGGTCATCAGCCCGATGCACAACATCGGCGTGAAGCGTCAGGGCGTGCCGGTCTTCCGCGTCACGCTCGACGACGGCTCGTCGTTCCGCGCGACCGACGACCACCTCATCATGCTCCGCGACGGCAGCTATCGCATGGTCAAGGACCTGAAGGCGGGCGACTCGCTCAACCCATTCCACTCGAAGATCCGCCACCTGGAGGAGTCGCGGACGAATCGCCGCTTCGCCTACACGGGTCGAGGCTGGAAGGTGCAGTATCGCTGGCTCTGGGAGTCGGTGAACGGCCCTACTCCCGTCGGCATGCACATCCACCACGCCGACTTCGACAGCCTGAACGATCGGCTCGACAACTTCGTCCTGATGACCGAGGCCGATCACAACGCCTTGCACCGTGACCAGATGCTCGGCGACAACAACCCCGCCCGTCGCTGCATGACCCCCGAATGGCGGAAGCACATCTCCGAAGCCGTGAGCGGGGAGAAGAATCCGCACTACGGCATCCCGCAATCCCCCGAGGCGCGGGCCAAGATGCGGCAGGCGTCCGCCCGCCGGTGGGAGAGCCAGGCAGAACACGATCGCGCATCGGAGTCCACGACTGAGTGGATGGCGGTGGCCCGCGCCAACGGGACTCACATCGGGCGGAAGCCCGTCCCGCGCGTCCAGCGCTGCTGCCCGGTCTGCCGGGGTAACTTCGAGACGGCCCGCCCGCAACAACTGTTCTGCTCGGCCGACTGCCGCTACAGCCCGGTGGGGCTGGAGATGGTCGGGGCCAAGGGCGGGGCGACGAAGAAGGGTCGTAGTCTCACGACGGAACACAAGGAGAAGCTGCGCGTCACCTCGCGCCTCGCGGCTCGCCCCGAGGACAAGCGCCGCGCCGCCAGCGCCAGTCTCCGTGCCCGGTGCCTGAAGGTTGCGAAGCTCCTCCTCGACGCGGGACAGGATCTCAGCCTCGATCGGTGGGAGGAACTGCGTCCTCTGGCGCGAACCCTTGGGGCGAGCCATGTTCCCTCGAGCGAATCGGTGAAACAGTTCTTCCCGAGTGATGAGTCACTCCGCGAATCGGCCACGCTGTACAACCACAAGGTCGTCTCCGTGGAGTTCGCCGGCGTCGAGGATGTCTACGACGGCACGGTCGATGGCCACCACAACTTCGCCATCCTGACGAGCGACACGCCCTCCGAAGTGGCGAAGGGAGCCTCCGACTACTCCGGCATTTTCATCCACAATAGTGAGTATATGTTCTTGGATGATACGGCGTGTAACCTCGCTAGCCTCAACCTCTTGCGCTTCTACGACAACGCCACCCACGCCGTCGATGTGCCGTCCTACATCCACGCCACCCGGCTGTGGACGATCGTCCTAGAAGTGTCGGTCTTCATGGCCCAGTTCCCCTCGGTGCCCGTCGCCCAGAAGAGCTACGACTACCGCACGCTCGGCCTCGGGTACGCCAACCTCGGCTCGCTGCTCATGCAGCAGGGCATCGGCTACGACTCGACGCAGGGGCGCGGGCAGTGTGCCGCCCTGACGGCGATCCTGTACGCGGTCGCCTACGCCACGTCGGCGGAGATGGCCGGGGAACTCGGTGCGTTCGCCCGCTACGAGGCGAACCGCGAGCCGATGCTCCGGGTCGTGCGCAACCACCGCCTCGCGGCGTACAACGCCCCACGCGAGAAGTACGAGGGACTGACGATCACGCCCGTCGGCCTCGACGCCAAGGAGTGCCCGGCGTACCTCGTCGAGGCGGCCCGCCGCGAGAGCGACCGCATGGTCGCGCTGGGCGAGGAGTACGGCTTCCGCAACGCCCAGGTGAGTTGCATCGCGCCGACCGGCTGTCTGGTGGGATCGTCTCTCGTCGTCACGGATCGCGGCGTCGTGCCGCTGAACACCCTCGGCGATGTGGAAGGCGAGAAGTGGCAGGACGTGTCGTTCGCCGTGCTGACCGACGAAGGGCCGAAGGACGCGACCAAGTTCTTCATCAACGGCGTTGCCCCGACGCGGAGGATTCGCACGGCCAAGGGTTACGAGATCCAGGGCACGCCCGAGCACCAGGTCAAGGTGATCGATCCTGAAACCGGGGAGTGGGTCTGGAAGCGCCTCGCCGAGGTAGCGCCGGGGGATGTCGTCCCCCTGGCGATGACCGGCCTCGTCGGGGAGCCGCGCCCCGTTCGGCTCCCCCCACTGGGCGAACTCTACTGGACGGCCGACTTCCAGACCGTCGTCCCGCGCACCGTCTCGCCTCAACTCGCCGAGCTGGTCGGCTACTTCATGGGCGACGGCTCGCTGCACGGTAAGGGGCTTCGGTTCTGCGTCACCAACGAGGATGTCGATGTCGCCGAGCGCATCATCGAGTTGATCCTGTCGCTGTTCCACCTGAAGGCCCACGTCGAGCCGCAGCAGGGCTACCTCGAGGTGTCGGTCCACAGCGTCGCCCTGACCTTGTGGTGGGAGGCGTGTGGCTTCACCAAGCTGATCCCCTCCGAGGGGCACACGGGCAAGGGCTATCTGCCGCGCGTCCCCAACGCGATCCTCTACACGAACGACCGGCGGAACTACGCCGCGTTCATGCGTGGACTTTTCGAGGCCGACGGCACGGTGACACAGGGTGCCCCCTCGTGGACCACGACGCATGCGGCCTTCGCCCGGCAGGTCAAGTCGCTCCTGCTGACCCTCGGCTTCCCGACCACGTCGAAGATGGATCGGTCCGGGTGGGGCCAGAATGACCTGTACGTTCAGCGGCTGAAGAATGAATCGTACAACGAGGCGTTCCTCGCCGAGATCGGCTTCATCGGCGCTCGCAAGCGAGACGCTGTCGTGTGCAGCACCGTCCGCCAGGCGTGCCGAAACGATCGCGTCTACCTTTCCTCGGAGACGCTCGACCTCGCTATCGCCTCTGATGTTTCACGCAACGCCATGAAGCTCTCGATGAAACGCTATGGCGCGGTCAGTCGGCGCTCCCTGCGGGATGTCCACGCTCAGACCCAGGACGCGAACCTCGAACACGCCCTGGCCTACTTCTACGACACCGTCGAGGTCAACGAGGACGGCGGCGAGCAATTGACCTACGACCTGTCGGTGCCGGAGAACGTCACTTACCAGGCCAACGGGTTCGTCAGTCACAACACCATCGCCCTGGTAATGGATTGCGACACGACCGGCATCGAGCCGGACTTCGCCCTCATCAAGTTCAAGAAGCTCGCCGGCGGCGGCTACTTCAAGATCATCAACGCCTCCATCCCGCCCGCCCTCGTCCGCCTCGGCTACTCGGCGCAGCAGATCGCCGACATCGAGCGCTACTGCAAGGGTGCCGGGAGCCTCGTCGGCTGCCCGCACATCAACCCGGCGAGTCTGAAGGCCAAGGGACTCCCGGACAGTGTGTTGGCGAGCATCGAGGCGAGTCTGCCGTCGGCCTTCGAGTTGCAGTTCGCCTTCAACCGCTGGACCATCGGCGACGACATCCTCACCGGGCCGATGGGTCTGACGAAGGACCGACTCGACGCCCCCGGCTTCGACGTGTTGGCCGCGCTCGGCTTCACCAAAGAACAGATCGGCGATGCCAGTTCCTTCGTCTGCGGCACCATGACCATCGAGGGCGCGCCGCACCTGAAGGACGAGCACCTCAGCATCTTCGACTGTGCCAACCGATGCGGCAAGCTCGGCAAGCGCTACCTCGCCGCCGAGGCCCACATCCGCATGATGGCGGCCGCCCAACCGTTCGTCTCGGGGGCGATCTCGAAGACGATCAACCTGCCGTACACGGCGACGCTGGAGAACGTCAAGTCGTCGTACCTCCTGAGTTGGCAACTCATGCTCAAGGCCAACGCGCTGTACCGCGACGGCTCCAAGCTCAGCCAACCGCTCAACAGCGTGGCCGACGCCCCCGATGTCGATGCCCCCCTCGAGGCACCGGAGCCTATCTCCGTCCCGGTGCAGATGGCCGAGAAGGTGGTCAAGTACCTCGCGGGTCAACGCCGACGCCTGCCGGACCGCCGAGCGGGGTACACGCAGAAGGCGCGCATCGGCGGGCACAAGATCTACATCCGCACCGGCGAGTACGAGGACCGCACCCTCGGCGAGATCTTCCTCGACATGCACAAGGAGGGGGCCGCCTTCCGCAGCATGATGAACAGCTTCGCCATCGCCATCTCGCTCGGCCTCCAGCACGGCGTGCCGCTCGAAGAGTTCGTCGATGCCTTCACGTTCGTGCGGTTCGAGCCGAACGGGATGGTGCAGGGCAACCCGCACATCAAGATGACGACCTCGCTCATCGACTATATCTTCCGCGAGTTGGCCATCACCTACCTCGGGCGGGAGGATCTCGCCCAGGTGTCGCAGGAAGACCTGCGCGGAGACGCCTTGCACAAGGAGTCAACGGACGACGCCCCAAAAGCCCCGACGGTGGTGGCGGCGCGTAAGCCTCGCGCCGTCGCCGCCCCGCGATCGGAACACGCCGCTCCGGTCGCCCCGTCGATGACACTGGTTTCGACGAACGGGCATGGCCCCAAGGTAGCCCTGGCCGACAGGGTCCGACAGGCCCGTATGAAGGGCTACGAGGGCGACCCGTGTTCCGAGTGCGGGCAACTGACGCTGGTTCGCAGCGGCACCTGCTGCAAGTGCGACAACTGCGGGGCGACCTCGGGGTGCAGCTAAGCCCCCCCCGGATGAAGCGCAGCGCAATACGGGGGAGTGCGTGTCATGCCTACCCCTTGTCCCGTATCCGCTCTCGCGCACGCCTACTTCCGTAGTCACACCCCCGGTTATTCTTGTAACGCGGTAGAGACGATTCGTATAATATCCAGCAGGGAGCGCCTTCTTCGCACCGTTGTTAATCGCAACCTGTGGTGTAGTAGGCGCTTCCTGCTCGATCGTCTCTCCCCCAAATCTTCAGTTTTGCAGAGGGGGGTCGAGCGGTGATCGGCCCACCCTACGAAGGTATTCTGAATGAAGATACGCATCATCTGCCCCGCCTGCGAAGCCTATGGGTCCACCCTGGAGCCGGACGCGGCTTCGTGGCAATGCCTGGCCTGCGACCACATTGTTGCCATCGCCTCCCCGGCCAGGCCGTCCGGATAACCCATGCCGTTCCACCACTCGTGATGCGAGCGGACGATCGGAA
>JANXSH010000965.1 GCA_025356615.1 Planctomycetia bacterium
CGCTGGCGAGCGAGTCTCTTAATACTGTCATCGATCCGATCATCAGTGCGCGAACCATGCCCGTGTTCCGGGATCATTATTTGGGGAAGTCGGATCCACGCAACCCGCTCGCCTCGCCCGTCTTTGGCGACTACCACGGTATTCCACCACTGTTGATAGTCGGCGAACACGAGATGCTGCTGGACGACAGCATCCGGGTGGCGAAGAAGGCTCGTGCGGACGGAATCTCGGTGAAGCTCGAAGTCTGGCCCGGCATGTTTCATGTGTTCCAGTCCCACGAGCCGCTGCTTCCTGAAGCGCGAGAGGCGATCGATCGGATCGCCGACTTCATGCGCTCGTCGCTGCCCCGAAAGTGACGAGCGCCCGAGCTACACCTTACGATCGCCTTCTCGGGAGGGGCCGAGAGGGTTTTCACGGATCGAGCTGGGCGATCAATTCCTGGAACCGCCGCGCCATCTCGAGATGCCCCTTGGACGCGGTGTCGAGGAGGCACTCGACGGACATGCCGCTCGGGTACGCCTTGGTGGCCCCGCTGATCGCCTGCTGGGCGATGAAGCGGATCTTGAAATCGGGATCCGTGATGTAGGGCATCAGGGCGATGCACTCGGCCCTCGTCTTCACTCCCATTCGACGGGCCACCCCGGCGAGGTGACTCATGATGAAAGGATCCAACTCCTTGACGCTAATCCCATTATGCTCGTTCATCCCCACCGCCGGCGGCATCTTGGTGCGGTAACTCTCGATCCTGAGGACGATTTGCGGCGGGAGTGGCTCCGCCTTCCGGGGGCGAAAGACCGGCGCGGGCGCGAAGGCCAGGGAGATCACGGCGACGAGCAACAGGGCAGGGTATTTGGGCATGGAGAGGACTCCGACTTACGGGCAACCTCGATCCTACTCGACAGCGACGGCCTCGGGAAGGGGGAAAATGCGTCCGCCCCAAATCGTCTGGCTCCGCATGAAACTATACAGTAGAATAAATCAAGGTTCCTTATTCGCCCTACTCTCCGTCCTCGACACTCCAAACCCGTCATCGGAAACACTTCATGCCGGATCTGGATGTCAAGGTCGGAAGCTGTTCCGCCCAGGGAAAACGATCCAATAACGAAGACACCTTCGTCGCCGACCTTCGCGAACACGTCTTCCTGGTGGCCGACGGGATGGGGGGCCAGGAACACGGCGAGTTGGCCAGCGGCCTGGCGAAGGAGATCATCCCCAAGGTCGTGCGGCACAGCCTCGCCGCCCACCTCGACGGCACCACCGCCGTCCGTCGCGCCCTGGGCGAAGCCCACCAGGCCATCCTCCAGGCCGGGAAGGAAACCGCCTCCTCTCGGAAGATGGGCACGACCGCCGTCCTCGCCGTCCAGCAAGAAGACCAAGTCTGGGTGGCGGGCGTAGGCGACAGCCCGGCCTATCTCGTGCGGGGCGAACTCGTCGAACAACTTACGATCGACCACACCGTCGCAGACGCCCTCGTCCGCAGCGGCACCTTCACCGCCGACCAGGCGAAGAACAGCCCCTGGCGGAACAGGCTCTACCGATTCCTCGGCTGCCAGGAGATGACCGACGAGCCGGACGTTCGCCCCTTCACCCCCCAGGCCGGGGACCGCTTGGTCCTCGCGAGCGACGGCCTCTCCGGCTTCGTTAACGCCGACGACCTGCGCGAGGGCGCGGCGCGATACGCGGACCCCCAGGTCTGGGCCGATTTCCTCGTGATGCTCGCCCTCGAGCGTGGCAGCAGCGACAACGTCACCTGCGTCGTCGTGGCGTTCGGGTGACGCTGGGATACCGGCACGGCTCTCAGTTGTCCCTTCACGCAATGCGATGCGGAGAAGTAGCCTTTCCGGCCGAGACTGGTCCGATCGGACCGGAAACTCTTGCCCGATCGCTTCGGTGATCGGGCCTACCTCGTCAACACCTCGGACGAGGGGGAACTCTCCCTGACTCTCCTGGTACAATCTCCTTGTACCCGGCAGGCTGGCGCTTCGAGAACCGTTGGGTCGAGACGTTTCCCGTCGTTTGGCTCGGACCGAGGCCCACCGGGGTCGTTCTTGAAGGAAAGGGCTACGACGGTGCGGCCCACGCCGCATGAACGCTCCCTGCATAGGAGATCCCACGATGTCGAACACCGAACTCTCCTCCCCACCCCTCCCGCTCCTGGTCGAGGGCGACCGCCTGACGCGCGACGAGTTCGAGCGCCGCTACGATGCCATGCCGGGGCTGAAAAGAGCCTATCTGCTGGAAGGTGTCGTGCGTGTCGGCGGGCCGGTACGAGCGATCGGGCACGGAGATTGCTGCTGCGTCATCAACTGCTGGATCGGCAACTACTCTGTTGCGACGCCAGGAACCCAAGGTGCCGCACATTCCCACATCCGGCTCGACTCGCGAAACATGCTTCAACCCGACGTGTCGTTCATCATCCGTCCGAGCCACGGCGGGCAGGCGCGAATCAGTGCGGACGACTACCTCGAAGGTGGCCCCGAACTCCTCGCCGAAGTCTGGGCGAGGGATGTAAGGTTTGACTTCGAGGCCAAGCGACGCATCTACCAACGGCACGGCGTCCGCGAGTACATCGTCTGGCGCGTCGAGCGGCAGCAGGTCGATTGGTTCGTCCTGCGCGACGGGCGGTTCGACCGGCTCGCCCCCACCTCGGCGGGCCTGCTGTGTAGCGAGACGTTCCCCGGCCTGTGGCTCGACGCCGACGCCTTGACTCGGGGCGACTTCGTCGAGGTGATGGCAGCGCTCCAACGCGGCATCCAGGATCCGACCCACGCCGCCTTCGTCGCCGAGTTACGATCTCGGGTAGGGAAGACGCGGAACTCTACCAGCATTGGAGACCGAGAAATGTCGAACATCGAGCTATCCGCGCCGCCCATTCCGCTGCTCGTCGAAGGCGATCGTCTGACGAGCGCCGAGTTCGAGCGCCGCTACCGTGCCATGCCTGGACTGAAGAAGGCGGAGTTGATCGAAGGAGTTGTTCATATGCCCTCACCCGTGTCTGCGGACGATCATGGCACTCCACATGCAGTCATGAGCATCTGGGCTGGGACATACTGGTTTGCCACACCAGGAACACGAGCCGCCACCGATTCGACGGTTCGCCTCGACATGAACAATACGCCGCAGCCCGATTTTTCGCTTTTCATCCTTCCGAGCCACGGAGGGCGCGTTCGTATCAGTACGGACGGAGGTTACATCGAGGACGCTCCCGAACTGGTCATCGAGGTGGCGGCGAGTAGCGCCAGTTACGACCTGAACACGAAATTGCGCGTCTATCAGCGAAACGGCGTGATCGAGTACATCATCTTGCGCGTCGAGAGGCAACAGATCGATTGGTTCATCCTCCACGATGGGAAATACGACCGGCTCGCAGCGCCCTCGACGGGAGTGCTGTGCAGCCAAACCTTCCCCGGCCTCTGGCTCGACACGGCTGCCCTGTTCGACGAAGATTATGTCAAGCTCATGAGCGTTCTGCAACAAGGCATCCAGGATCCGACCCACGCCGCGTTCGCCGCCGAGCTGGCATCGCGCGCAGGGAAGACGCCATGAACGTTGACGGCAAGGCACTGTTCGCCGCCATCTGCGCCGACCCGGAGGACGACACCTCGCGCCTCGTCCGCCTCGTCAACTCCTGGGACAAGTGAAACTCCCCCTCGACTCTTCTGGTACAATCTCCTTGTACCCGGCGGGGCCATTCGTCCGCCGATGTCGATACCCCCCGAGGTCGTTCCATGCGACGGATCCCCCCTATAGTCTCCCTGGCCCTGCTCGGCACACTAGCGACAGTCGGCCTCGTCCTGGGACGGGCCGAGAAGCCCGCCGACAAGGCCCCGGTCGAAAAGCTCAACAAGAAGATCGACTCGTTCACGCTCGCCGACGCCGTCGGCAAGGACTGGTCGCTCGATGCGCTGAAGGACAAGAAGGCCGTCGTCGTCGTCTTCCTGTCGTTCGAGTGCCCCGTCTCGAATAGCTACGCCCCGACGCTCGCCGCACTACACAAGTCGTTCAGCGACAAGGGCGTCGGGTTCGTGGCGATCGACGCCAGCGACGACCTGACCGCCGCCGAGATCGCCAAACACGCGAAGGAATATAAGCTGCCCTTCGCCGTCCTCAAGGACGACAAGGCCAAGGTCGCCGATCTGTTCAAGGCGCGGGTCGCCCCCGAGGCGTTCGTCCTCGATCACAACCGCGTGGTGCGCTATCGCGGGCGAATCGACAACGCCTACTCGGCACGCCTCAAGCCCAACCGCCAGACGACCGACCACGACCTGAAGGCCGCCGTCGAGGCCCTGCTCGCGGGCAAAGACGTTCCCACCCCCGCGACGACCGCCGTCGGCTGCCCGATCGTCCGCGACAAGGTGGTGAAGAAGGACGGCAAGGCGACGTACTACCGTGACGTGCTGCCGATCCTCCAGACCCACTGCCAGTTGTGCCACCGTCCCGGCGAGGTGGGACCGTTCTCGCTGATGACTTACAAGCAAGCCGCGAACTGGGCCGACGACATCAAGGAATACACGCACTCGCGCAAGATGCCGCCGTGGAAGGTCGTCGAGGGCGTGTCGTTCCACAACGAGCGCAAGCTCACCGACAAGGAACTCGCCACCCTCGCGACCTGGGCGGACGAGGGCACCCCCGAGGGCGACCCGAAGACTGCGCCGGCCCCTCGCAAGTTCAGCGAGGGCTGGCAGCTCGGCAAGCCGGACCTCATCCTCACCGTCCCCGAGGAGATGACCATCGGCGCGGCGGGCAAGGACATCTTCCGGTGCTTCGTCTTGCCGACCGGCCTGACCGAGGACGAGCACGTCGTCGCCGTCGAGGTCCGGCCCGGCAACACGCGCATCGTCCACCATTCGCTCAACTTCTTCGACACGTCGGGCAACGCGCGGGCCATGCTCGAGCGGGAGAAGGCGCGCGAGAAGAAGCCGAACGAGCAGGACCACGGCCCCGGCTACAGCGTCGCGATGGGCGTCGGCTTCACGCCCGTCGCCGGGCAGTTCGGCGGACTCGGCGGCTGGGCACCGGGGCAGCGCCCGCGCTACCTCCCGGACGGTTACGGCTACCCGTTGCCGAAAGGCTCCGACCTCGTCGTCCAGTTGCACTACCACCGCAACGGCCGGGTCGAGAAGGACCGAACGTCGGTCGGCCTGTACTTCGCCAAGAAGGGCAAGGAAATCAAGCCGTACAAGGCGGGCGTCATCCCCGGTCGATTCTTGTGGATCCCCGCAGGGGCGGAGAAGCACCGCGTCAAGGGCGCGATCGAGGTGTTGCAGGACGGCGAATTGCACAGCGTCATGGCCCACATGCACATGGTCGGCAAGACGATCAAAGTGACCATGACCCCGCCGGGCGGCAAGACGACGACCTTGCTCGGGATCGACGATTGGGACTATAACTGGCAGGAGACGTACTTCCTCAAACAGCCGATCTCGTTCGTGAAGGGGACGAAGTTCAACGTCGAGGCGACCTACGACAACTCGGCGAAGAACCCCAACAACCCGTTCAACCCGCCGAAGCTGGTGAGGTTCGGCGACCAGACGGACAACGAGATGTGCTTCGTCTTCCTGGGCCTGACAAGCGACGCGACCCGGACGCCGTTCCGCTTCAAGGCCGACGGGGTACGCCCGCCGCGCCCCCCCGAGACGAAGCCATAATTTAGCCACAGATGAACACAGATGAAAGACCGGAATGCGTTGATAAACATTTGTAATTATCTGTGTTCATCTATGGCTAATCGAATCGATTGATTGCCCATTCCCTCGCGGAGTTCCTCATGAAGTTCTTCCGGCTGCTATCCCTCCCTTTCCTGATCGCGCTGGTCGCGATGCCGGGCGAATCCGCGCCACGAGCGGACGCTCCGGCGAACCCTAATAAGGCCGACAAGGCCAAGGGGGTGAAGACCTACGAGATCCCCTACAAGACGACGATCCCCAAGCACATCGTCATCCGCGCCAAGATCAACGGCAAGGGGCCGTTCAACTTCATCCTCGACACCGGCGCGCCGGCATTGTTCATCGCGACCAAGGTCGGCGACAAGGCGGGCCTGAAGGGGGACGCGAAGAAGTGGAGCGTCATCGATCGCTTCGAGATCGAGGGCGGCCTCGTCATCGAGAAGGCGCGCGGGCGGGTCGAGACCCCCTTCCAGCTCGAGGGCATGAACGGCATGGGCCTCGCCGGGCTGGAGATCCACGGACTCGTCGGCTACGACCTCCTCGCGAAGTACCGTATGGAGATCGACTTCACCCGCGACAAGATGACCTGGACCGAACTCGACTACGTCCCCAAACTGCCCGCGATGAAGGGCGGCGGGGGCGGGGGCCAAGGGGGACTCGAAATGATGGGCGGACTGATGAAGACGTTCGGTGCCCTCATGGGCCGCACGTCCACTCCCGCGGTCAGCCTCCGGGGGTTCTACGGCATGGCCCTCGTCGATGGCGACGAGTTTCCCAAGGTGACGGCGGTGTTGGACAAAGGCCCAGCCGGCCTCGCGGGCCTGAAGGTCGGCGACATCCTCACCAAGATCGATGGCCGGTCAGTTACGAACATCGCCGATGTACTCAACCGCGCGAACAAGCTCAGTCCGGGCTCCTCGGTCAAAGTGACCGTGAAGCGCGACGACAAGACGACCGAGATCACGATCACCCCCGGCGAGGGCATTTGACCATGCGTACTTTCCTCTGCTCGACCCTGACACTCGCCGTCCTCGCGATCCCTCTTTCTTTCGGGGCAGACGCCGCCCCCAAGAAGGCCGACCCCGTCGTCGTGCCGTTCGAGCTGCTGGCCAGCGGCCACATGGCCGTCAAGGTGAAGGCCAACGGCAAGGGGCCGTTCTTGCTCATCTTCGACACCGGCGCGCCGATCTCCCTCGTCAACAACAAGGTGGCCAAGGAGGCCGGGTTGCTCAAGGGCATTGCGAAGCCCGCGTTCACGATGTTCGGCTCGATGGGCGAGGTGAAGATCAAGACCCTCCAGGTCGGCGACGCGACCGCGAACGACGTGTCGGCGATCGTCATGGACCACCCCACCGTCGCGCTCATCGCCGAGAAGCTCGATAAGCCCATTTGCGGCTTGGTCGGCTTCCCCTTCTTCGCGCGGTTCAAGATGACGATCGACTACGAGAAGAAGACCATGACGCTCGTGCCGTCCGGCTACAAGCCGCCCGACGTGATGAAGGCGATGACCATGCTCATGCTGGGCGGCGTGGGCAAACGAAACCTGGCCCCCGCCGCACAGTGGGGCGTCTTGGCCTCGAAAGAGTCCGGCGACGAGGACGACGGCGTCGATGTCAAGTCGATCGTCCCCGGCAGCGCCGCCGACAAGGCGGGCCTGAAGCGAGGCGACCGCCTCCTGACTCTCGACGGCCGATGGACCGACACCATTGCCGACCTCTACGAGGCCGCCGGATACGTCAAGCCAGGATCCACGGTCGCCGTCAAACTCAAGCGCGGCAGCAAGGAAATGAGCCTGAAGGTGACGCCGGTGAAGGGACTGTAGCGCGTGGGGGATTCTCGGGTCGTCCCGAGTTCTACTGTAACGAATGCGACCTGAGTAGCGCCAAACCTCACTCCCCCTCTCCTGCAAGGAGAGGGGGGAGCAATACGGGATCAGAGGGAGACGTGACGCCAAAAGACATACCTCCTGCTCCCCCTCTCCTTGCAGGAGAGGGGGAGCAGGAGGTGAGGTTTGGCGCTACTCAGGTCGCATCTGTTACAGTAGAATCAGGGGCTTCACGCTTGAAGCAGGCATCGGAAAAGTTGTATTCTTCCCGCAATCATCGAAGAAATAGGGTGGACATGCGGCCACTCGAGTACGACACCACCCTATTTCGCAATCTCCACGTAGTCGATCCACCCGATCATCATCTCCTCCCACGTCTGATCGCCCCAGTAGAGTCGCTTCTTCGGGTCGGGATTCTGCGGGTTCTTCGCCGAGTTGTCGAAGTGGGCTTCGCATCGCAGCGTCGTGCCTTTCTCCAAGCGAATCGGCTTCCGTGGGCGGTAGACGCTCTGCCAGTTGAAGTTGAACTTCGGCACCGATAGAAGCGTTTCCTTTTTGCCGTCGGCGCGGACTGCCTCGTAGACGAAGTCCTTGCCGCGAAGGTGCATGTGCGGCAGCAGGCCGAGGATCTCCACGTCGTGGGCGAAGGTCGCCTTCGCCACGATCGAGAAGTTCTCGGCGTCGGGGGGAATGGAGGTCACACCACTGTAGAACCAACTGTTGTGGATCGGCTTCGTCAAGACGCGGTGCTTCGGCGGCTTCTTGGCGAACACGAGGCCGACCGACGAGCGGTCCTTCTGCGCCCTGCCGTTGGGCGTGTAGTGCATCTGGAAGACGAGCCGTGCCCCGGCGGGGAGCTTCTTGGCGTAGCCCGGCTCCAGCACCATCGGCATGTCGCCGGGGGCCATGCCCGTCAGGACGCCGCCGGGGGCGTCCATGCGGAGGCTCTGTCCGGCGGGGACGATGAAGATGAGGATGTGATGCACCACCTCGGGGGCACCGGCCTTCGCCTCGGCGCGCTCGATCCAACGGTCCTCGGTGAAGTCCGGCTTCACGCTAAAATACTTGTAGGGGATGCCGTCCTTCGGCGTCTCGGCGGGCACCTCGAAGTCGGTCGGCATGGTGTAGACCACGTCCGGCTTGCCGATCT
This sequence comes from Planctomycetia bacterium, assembly GCA_025356615.1. Lineage (GTDB taxonomy): Bacteria > Planctomycetota > Planctomycetia > Gemmatales > Gemmataceae > JANXSH01. The sequence goes on from JANXSH010000965.1 coordinate 8,642, forward strand.
GCCAGTCGCGCGGGAAGACGCGCGAGGCGGGCATGTCCGCCTCGTCGCCTCGCGGCGCGCCGGCTTCGGCCCAGGCGCGGATCGTCGCCTTATCGTCTTTCGAGAGGACGCGCGCGTTCGCCCATTCGCCGTGGCGCGGGTCCGCGTACCAGGGCGGCATCCGGCCATCGTCCACGACCTCGCGGATGGTGTCCGCCCAGGCGCTCGCGTCGTCGTAGGTGAGGAGGCTCATCGGACCGATCTGGCCGGGGCGGTGGCAGTCCTGGCAGTTCTTCTGGAGGATGCGGCTGATGTGTTTGGTGAACGTCACCTTCGCCTCGGCGCTCGGATTCTTCGTCCGCCCGATGAAGCAGCCGGCCGCCTCACTGCGGGGCGTAGAGATCGGCTTGCCCGCGAGCCACTCGTCGAGGGCGACGACGAGGTCGCGCCGCGTCGGCTTGCCCGCCCGGCGATAGTCGATCCCGAACTGGTCGTCGATCCGGCCCCGATAGAGGACCTTGCCGGTGGGTGATAGCAGGAACGCCTCCGGCGTCCGCCGCGCCTGGAACGTGTCGGCGACCTCGTTGCGCGGGTCTTTCACGATCGGGAACCGCGCGGCGTACTTCTTCGCGTGCTCGGCGACTGCGGCGGGGGTGTCTTGTTTGTTCGCGTTGACGCCGACGAGGCGGATGCCCTTCGGGGCGTACTCCTTCTCGATGCGATTGAGTTCGGGGAGGTATTCGTTGTTGATCGGGCACTGCGTCCCGAGGAAGACGACGACGAATCCCTTGGCGTCCTTCATCGCCTTCAGATCGACCGTCTTGCCCGTGCGTGGGTCGCCGAGACGGAATAGGGGTGCCTCTCGCGGCCCCTTGGTGGGGTCGAATTGCTTGGAAGCCTCGGGTGCCTTGGCGGACAGGGTGACGGCAAACAGTGCGAATGCCACGAGGCCGGCGCGACGGGGACGCATGGGCTGAACCTCCGATGTGAGGGAGCGACGATTTCCCAAGGATCAGTCTATTCGAGAATGACCCCGGCGCGTACCGTCGGACTGTGTTCGATCGCCGTGATCCTGAGCCGGGAGGCCGCCCGTTCGGAATTCTTTGCCCAGGATCGCGCTCGGCGATGCGTCTCCCGTCTTGGGGTCGTGCTACCCCCACCCTCCCTCCCCCAGAGTATCGGGGGGCGAGGACAGAGTTATTCCCGCCGATCGCCTTCGGAATGGAGGTCGAGGATGTAACGTTCCTCGACGACTTCGACGCCCCATGACCGGCTGGGTAACTCTTCGGCCTTCGTGAATCCCGCAGCGCGGTAGAGGCGGGCCGCCGCCGACAGCGCTCGGACGGTCCAGAGGAAGATCGAGGCGTAGCCCGCCCCCCGCGCGAAGGCGACTGCCGCACCGAGCAATCGTCGGCCCAATCCACTCCCCCGCGCGGAGGGATCGACGAGGAACCAGCGCAACTGCGCTTCCCGGTCGGAGGCCGCGACGACGGCCACGCAGCCGACGATCTGCTCCTCTCGCTCGGCGATCCAGATTCGCTCCCGATCCGCGCCACGGCGAACGAACTCGGCGAGTGGCCCGGCGACGTAGGCCTCGAACGTGGCGTCGAAGCCATATTCCCGCGCGTAGATCAGCCCGTGGAGGCGAACGAGGGAGCCGAGATCGCCGGGGACGAGGGAAGTGCGAAGGCTGGGGTCAACGGTTGACATCGCGACCGCGTGCCAATCCCACGAGTGCCCCGGCCAAAGCCCCGAAGCCCGCACCGAGGATGACACCCTGGTAAACCACCGTGTGTTCGATCGCGAATCGCTTCGGTGCGGTCATCCACGCCAGGACGGCGTTCGTCCCCGCGAGCAATCCTGCGGCGAGCGCGACGCCGAGAATCAGGCCGCAGAAGATGCCGATCGCCGTCCGCCTCATGGTCTCACTCCTCGCCGGGGCATAGAGTCTGCCTGAACACGACAGCGTGAGGGTCGTGGTCACGAAGCGCGTCGAGCGACGACTTCGTATTCGAGGGATCTTTCCTGACCGCGCTCTTTATAGCAGGCGCTCGAACAGAGGAAAACTCCCCTGTCTGCGGAACAGGCTCTTGTAGAAGCGCATCAGGTGCGGCACGTCGGACGACACCTGGGCGGCGAGCGTCTCCACCTCGGTCTCAACCAGGAGGTGCGTGGCATGACTGAGCATATCGAGCGCGAGGGACGACAGGTCGCGCGTGTCGGCGGCGAGGAGGCTGAACATGCCGTTGATGCGCTTGTGGGTCAGCCCCTCGGTGCCGAACGCGCCGAGGCGAAAACAGGGCATGCCGGGGTCCACCTGGGCGGGGTGGGCGAACGCGGGCGACTCGACGAGGAGGCCGACGGCGACGGGTTGGTCGTCGAGCTTGCTGCGCAGGGCGAAGAGCGACGACGGCGCGAAGTGGGCGTTGCGGAACAGGTGCTCCTCGAGCGTCGGGAGGTCGGTGCAGCGCAGCACGCCCGTGCCGAGGCGGACGACAGCGGGCAGGTCCGCCGGGGTCAACGGGGTGATGTTGGAGCTGTAGCGGGCGGCGGGGGTAGGCATCTCGACGATGTCGATGGCGAAATTGACCATTTCGCGTGAGGGCGTGAAGCCGTGCCCCTCGAAGAACGCGCGAACGGCGGGCCAGTCGCCCCGATACGCGGCGAATGCACTCCTGTGGCCGCGCTGGCGCATCGCGTCGAGGACGGCCCGCATCAGCGGTGCCGCGAACGACTCGCATCCCTTGCGGCACCAGGGGAAGCTCACGCGCCCGCTGGCCGAGAACGTAGCGTACCCGACAGGCCGACCCTCTTCGAGGGCATAGAATCGCGTGGACGGGTCGAAGTCCGGGCCGCGGAGCCGGCGACGGACTTCGTCGAGGGTGGCGGGCTTGTAGCGGGGCAGGTCGCCCGCCGACTCGTTGTAGATGGACACCTGCGCGAGGTCGTCTCCCGCCTGGAATGTGCGGATGGTCATGCACGGCCCCCTGACGGTTCCTAGAGGGGTGATCGGAACTCCCTGAACTCTCACAAGCACTGGCTCGGTATAATCTATGCCGCGCGTCGGCTTCTCGCAAGTTGGATAGCCCGCCGACCCCGCCAGCGACTACAATGAATCGTAGAAGGTTCTGGCTGTGCCTCGGTGGAGGGTCGTCGCATGGGTCGATGGTTGATACTCTCGTTGCTCGTGGTCATCCCCGCCCACACGCGCGGCGCGGCGCCCCCGACTCGGCCCGAAGGCAAGGACGAGGCGGCGACGCGCGGCAAGAAGGCGCTGCTCACGAAGAGCTACAACCCTCCCACGATGGCCGTGAGCAACCGGGACAACGCCTGGAAGAACTGGGGGCTGAAACAGAAGCCCGACGACTTCGACCAGTTGTTCCGCGAGCGCTACGGACTGCATCCCGCGCCGTACCCTAACGACGGCCTGCCGATGGGACTGCGCCACGCGCCGATGAAGTTCAGCGCCGGAAAGGGGCTGACGACCGACTGCCTGCTCTGCCACGGCGGGTCGGTCTTCGGGCAGTCGTATGTCGGCCTCGGCAACGCCTCCCTCGACATGCAGTCGTTCTACGAGGAAGTCGTCGGCGGCCCCCGACGCACCAAGCCGCCCTTCACGTTCAGCAACACGCGCGGCACCGTCGAGGCGGGGGGCATGTCGGTCTACTTGCTCGGCTACCGCGAGCCGGACCTCTCGTTGCGCCTGACCCGCCGCGACCTGGACCTCAACGACGACCTGTGCGAGGACGTGCCCGCGTGGTGGATCCTGCACAAGAAGCGGACCATGTACCACAACGGCGGCATGGACGTGCGCTCGTCGCGGTCGATCATGCAGTTCATGATGAGCCCGCTGAACTTCGCCTCGGCCTTCCCCCACGCCGAGAAGGACTTCGAGGACATCCGCGAGTTCCTGGTGTCCCTGCGAGCGCCGAAGTACCCCCTCGCGATCGACGAGGACCAGGCCGCCAAGGGAGAGGTCGTCTTCCGGGCGAACTGCGCCAAATGCCACGGCACCTACGGCGAGAAGTGGACGTACCCCAACAAGGTGATCCCGCTCGAGGAGATCGGCACCGACCGGCGGCGGTTCGAGGGCGTGACGAAGAAGTTCGGCGAGGCCTACGACAAGAGCTGGTTCGCGAAGGACTACAAGAGCATCTACACCGACGGCTACCAGGCCCCGCCGCTCGACGGCATCTGGGCGACCGCGCCGTACCTGCACAACGGCAGCGTGCCGACCCTGTACAACCTCTTGAACTCGAAGACCCGGCCCAAGGTGTTCACCCGTAGTTACGCGACGGACGGGGGCGATTATGACGAGAAGAACGTCGGCTGGAAGGTAACGGTGCCCACGGCGGTCGATGCGAAGAAGCTAACGCCTTTGGAATATCGCAAAGTGTACGACACGCGTAAGGTGGGCCGGAGCAACGGGGGGCACACCTACGGCGACAAACTCAGCGAAGCGGAGCGGATGGCGGTGATCGAGTATTTGAAGACGCTGTGAGGCGTGTCAACGCATTGGCATCGGGACCACGCCGCGCTCCTTCTCGATCGACCCCATCAGGAACTCCTCCGACGGGATTCGCCTGGCGAACGGTGCTGTCGATGAACGACTCGAGCCACATCCTGGGTGCCATCGGGCAAGGCGACCCCCGAGTCGCGGCGCAGCTACTACCGCTGGTCTACGACGAACTGCGCCGGCTCGCTGTGGCGCAGATGGCACGCGAGAAGCCGGGGCACACGCTCGACGCCACGGCGCTCGTACACGAGGCGTATTTGCGCCTGGTCGGCGATCAGCAGTTCGACGGTCGCCGGCACTTCTTCGCCGCAGCGGCGGAGGCCATGCGCCGGATCCTGGTCGAGAACGCCCGCCGCAGGCACAGCCTCAAACGCGGTGGTGATCGCCAGCGACTCGACCTCGACAGGGAGCAACCCGTCGAGGTCGAGCGGGGCGTGCCGCTCCTGGCGTTAGACGAGGCTCTGGATCGGCTCGAGTCCCGCGACCCCGACAAGGCGCGACTCGTGAAACTCCGCTACTTCGTCGGAATGACCGTCGAACAAGCCGCCGAAACGCTCGGCATCTCCGTCACCACGGCCAACCGTTGGTGGAGCTACGCCCGCGCCTGGCTTCACGAGGAGATCCGCCGCAGCGAGGATGTCTCGGACCGTTGAGTCTCCTGAACATTTCTTTGATTTTCGTGGGACGATTTTGCGGTGGAATACGCATGGAAGGGCAAGAGGAACCCTGTTCCCGGAGTGCCGCCATGCCGACTGCCGATCGAGAAGAAGCTCTGTTCGACGCCGTCCTGGGGAAACCGACTCGGGCCGAACGCGCGGCCTACCTGGAGGGCGCGTGCGGCGAAGACCTCGCGCTGCGGGCGCGGATCGACGCACTCCTGGCCGCGCACGACGCCTCGGGCGGCGTTCTGGACGCCCCGCCGTCGGCCATCCTGCCCACTGCGGCCCACCGCCCCCTCACGGAACGCCCCGGCACGGTCATCGGGCCGTACAAGCTGCTCCAGCAGATCGGCGAGGGCGGTATGGGCGTCGTCTACATGGCCGAACAGCAGGAGCCGATCCGCCGCAAGGTCGCGCTCAAGATCATCAAGCCCGGCATGGACAGCCAACAGGTCATCGCCCGTTTCGAGGCCGAACGGCAGGCTCTGGCGATGATGGACCACCAGAACATCGCCCGCGTCCTCGACGCCGGGACGTCGGAGAGCGGCCGACCCTTCTTCGTCATGGAGCTGGTCCACGGCGTGCCGATCACCCAGTTCTGCGACGACAACAAGCTGACGCCGCGCGAGCGGCTGGCGCTGTTCGTGCCGGTCTGCCAGGCGATCCAGCACGCCCACCAGAAGGGCATCATCCACCGCGACATCAAGCCGTCCAACGTCATGGTGACGATGTACGACGATAAGCCGGTGCCCAAGGTGATCGACTTCGGCGTCGCCAAGGCCGTCGAGCAGCGGCTCACCGAAAAGACCCTGTTCACCCAGTTCGGCGTCCTGGTCGGCACCTTCGAGTACATGAGTCCCGAGCAGGCGGAGATGAACGCCTTCGGCGTGGACACGCGCAGCGACATCTACTCGCTCGGCGTCCTTCTCTACGAACTGCTGACCGGGACGACGCCGCTGGAGCGCACGCGGCTGCGTGCGGCGGCCCTCGGCGAGATGGTGCGGCTGATCCGGGAGGAGGAGGCACCCCGGCCGAGCGTCAGGCTCAGCAGCTCCAATAACCTGCCGAAGATCGCGGCGGCGCGAAAGACCGAGCCGGCCCGGCTGTCGAAGTTGGTGCGCGGCGAGATCGACTGGATCGTGATGAGGTGTCTGGAAAAGGACCGCTCGCGGCGCTACGAGACGGCCAGCGGGCTGGGCCGCGACGTGGAGCATTACCTGGCCGATGAGCCTGTGGAGGCGTGCCCGCCGAGTGCGGCCTATCGGCTCCGCAAGTTCGGCCGCAAGTACAGAAAGGCACTCGCGACGGCGGCGGCGTTCGCGGCCCTCCTGGTCGCCGGCTTGGTGCTGAGCATTTCGTTGGCGGTGTGGGCTACTTCGGCCGAAGGCGAGGCGAACCGTGAACGTATCGCCTCGGATGAGGCCAAGCAAGAAGCCTTGGGAGCAAAACTCCAGGCAGTCGAACAGCGCGACGAGGCCCGTCTCACCGCGTATGCGTCCGGGATGCAACTGGCCCAGCGTGCCTGGGAAGAGAACGATGTCGTCCGCGCTCGCGAGCTGCTCGAAGAAGTACCCAGGGAGGCGGCGGGTCGAGAACTGCGCGGGTTCGAGTGGTACTACCTGTCCCGCTTGTGCCATCCCGAAACAGTGACTCTGGCAGGCCACAACGCTCTAGTCACGAGCGTGGCGTTCAGCCCGGACGGCCGGCGCCTGGCTTCGGGGAGCCGGGACAACACGGTGAAGCTGTGGGACGGCGTGACCGGCAAGGGGTTGTTCGCCCTCGAGGGCCATGCCGGTTGCGTGCATAGCGTGGCGTTCAGCCCCGACGGCCGGCGCCTGGCCAGTGGCAGCTATGACAAGACGGTAAAGATCTGGGACACTGCAACCGGCAAGGAACTGTTCTCCCTCGAGGGACATGCAGAGTCGGTCGGGAGCGTGGCGTTCAGCCCCGATGGCCGGCACGTGGCTTCGGGGAGCGCGGACAAGACGGTGAGATTCTGGGACAGTTCGACCGGCAAGAAGTTGTTCGCCCTCGAGGGCCATACAGATGCGGTTCTGAGCGTGGCGTTCAGCCCCGACGGCCGGCGCCTCACTTCGGTAAGCGGGGACAAGACGGTGAAAAACTGGGACAGCGTCACCGGCAAGGAGCTGTCCGGCGTCAAGGGCCATCCCTACCAGGTCACGAGCGTGGCGTTCAGCCCGGACGGCCAGCGCCTCGCTTCGGTGAGCTATGACAAGACGGTAAAGATCTGGTCCAGCGTGACCGGCAAGGAGCTGGTCACTTTCAGGGGCCATACCGAAGGGGTCAGTTGCGTGGCATTCAGTCCGGACGGCCAGCGTCTCGCTTCCGGGGGCTGGGACAAGACGGTGAAGGTCTGGGACACTGCGACCGGCAAGGAGCTATTCGCCCTCAAGGGCCACACCGATCTGATTTTGGGCGTGGCGTTCAGCCCGGACGGCCAGCGCCTCGCTTCCGGGGGCTGGGACAAGACGGTGAAGATCTGGGACAGCGCGACCGGCACGGAGCACTTCTCGCTCGAGGACGCTTCCCGAGACGCCCATAGCGTGGCGTTCAGCCCGGACGGACAGCGTCTCGCTTCCGGGGGCGGGCGCAATACGGTGAAGATCTGGGACAGCGCGACCGGCAAAGAGATGCTCACCCTCGAGGGCCATACCGGTGGCGTCGTAGGCGTGGCGTTCAGTCCGGACGGGCGGCGCGTCGCTTCGGGGAGCGGTGACAAGACGGTGAAGATCTGGGACAGCATCAACGGCAAGGAGCTGTTCTCTCTCGAGGGGCACGATGACTTGGTCTACAGCTTGGCGTTCAGCCCGGATGGTCTGCGGCTGGCGTCGGGTAGCAAGGACAAGAACGTGAAATTGTGGGATAGCCTTACCGGCAAGGAGCTTTTCACCCTCGAGGGCCATGCCCGTGATGTCAACAGCGTGGCGTTCAGCCCGGACGGCCGGTGCCTCGCTTCGGGCAGCGATGACGGCACGGTGAAGATCTGGGACAGCGTCAGCGGCAAGGAGCTGCTCGCCCTCGAGGGCCATTTCGGTAACGTCAATAGCGTGGCGTTCAGCCCGGACGGTAAACGCCTCGCTTCGGGGAGTGCGGACAGGGCGGTGAAGATCTGGGACAGCGGCACCGGCAAGGAGCTGTTCGCCCTCAAGGGACATGCCGATCAGGTCTTTAGCGTGGCGTTCAGTCCGGACGGCCGGCGTCTCGCTTCCGGGAGTTGGGACAATACGGTGAAGATCTGGGACACTGCGGCCGGCAAGGAGTTGTTCAATCTCAATCGCCATGCCGGTAAAGACTTCGGCGCGTCGTTCAGCCCGGACGGTACTGTCAAGGGCCATGCCGGTAACGTCAAAAGCGTGGCGTTCAGCCCGGACGGTAAACGCCTCGCTTCGGGGAGTAACGACACGGTGACGATCTGGGAGACGAGTGTCCCTCCCGAAGTTCAGGACCGCCGGGCAGCCAGCCAACTGGTGGCCGATCTCTTCGGACGGATGTTCCTTCGCGCCGACGTCCTGGAACGGTTGCGAAGCCTGCCCGGCATGAGTCCGTCCCGCAGGCAGGTGGCCATCACTCTCGCCCAAAGGTATCCGGAAAACCCGGAGGTACTCGATCAACTCGCCAGGCGACTGGTGAAGCTGCCTGGCGGCGAGGCGTCCGGCTACCGCAACGCCGTTCGCTTCAGCGAGGCGGCCCGTCAGCTCGAGCCGAAGAATGGCGCTTACCTGACTACGCTCGGCCAGGCTTACTACCGCACTGGCAACTTCGAGAAGGCGCTGGAAACCTTCCGGCGCTCGGACAAGATAAACCAGAAGCAAGAAAAAGGCTCCACCCCCGCCGACCTCG
>JANXSH010000391.1 GCA_025356615.1 Planctomycetia bacterium
GCCACTCCTCGCGCCACTGGAGGAAGTAGGCCAGGAACGACGCGGCGACCATCCCGAGCATCATGTCCGGCAGCGGCACGCCGAGGCGATTCCCGACGCCCCGCACCCCCACCACGAACGCCGCCGTCCCCAGGCCGATGACGACAGCCATCGGCCGGATCTCCCCGGCCTGGAGGAGCGTCTTGCCCAGCCGCAGGAGGAGGTATTCCTCGCCGCCGCCGACGGCCTGGAGGCCGAGCAGGTTGGGCACCTGGCTCAGGGCGACGAGGAAGCCCGCGCCGACCATGAACCCCAGGACGACCGACTCCGAGATGTACCGCGTCAGGTCGCCGAGCTTGAACGTGAAGATCAGCATCTGGAACGTGCCGACCAGGATGGTGAGCAGGAACACCGCCTGCAAGTTTCGATCGGGATCCTTCAGGCCGAGGCCGGCGATGGCGCTGAGGACGACGAGCGAGATGGCGTTCGTCGGCCCGTTGACGAGGTGGGCCGACGAGCCGAAGATCGACCCCAGAGCGGTCATCACGATGGCGGTGTAGAGGCCGTAACGGGGATCGACCCCGGCGATCAGGGCGTAGGCCATCGCCTGCGGCACCGCGACGGCCGCGACGGTCAGCCCCGCGATCAGGTCGGCGCGCAGGTGCGGCCAGGCGTAACCTGCGGGCACGATCGAGTAGGTCTGTCGGGCCATCGGGTGGTTGAATTACTCGAGTGATGACGCCTGAGTCTTCTCTGGAGTAACATAAGGAATCGGTCGATCCCCGACGACCATCCTCGATAGACCGCCTCACACCGCCTCCCGATGCGCCGCCACCTGCAACAGTGGGACGAGCTGGTCCCGCGCCTGGGCGAAGGTCGTCGTCACCTGGTTCGCCCCCGCCGACAGGAGTTGGTCGCGCAGCGAGGTCGCACTCTCGCTGTCCGGCGTGCCCGTCAGCGCCGCCACGATGGGCACGCTCGGGTGGGCCGCGCGGAGGCGCTTGCACAGGTATCTCGCCCGCGCGCTGCCGGCGGGCGGGACGCTGGCGAGGCACACGACGGCGGGCGAAATCCGCTTGACGATCTCCAGCACGTCCGACGCCGTCGCTTCGTGCGACACCAGTTCGAGTCGCCCCCGGCCCGGCAGGACCAGGCGACAGAGGAGTTCCAGGCACAGCCGATCGATGTCGTCCGCGATGGGACACCCGAGCAAGACGACTTCCGTCCCCGTCGCGGTCGGCTCCTCGCCGAGTTCCGCCTCGACGAGATCGCGCACGGCCTTGGTAATCGCCGTCAGTTCGACATCGGTCAAGTATCCCCGCTCGTGGTCGAGCCGGGCGCGGGCCAGCGCCGGGCCGATGACCTTGTCGAACACCTCGACGGGCGAACTCGCCTTCAGTTCTTCCTCGAGCAGGTCGCCCGCCTCGGCCTCGTCGCGAGCCAACAGCCGTTGGTAGAACTTCACTTCGATGCCCAGAGGGGCGGCACTGCCGAGGAGGATGTCGAGGAATCGAAGCGACGGCACATGCCGCCCCAGCACGCTCAGGCACACCGTCATGGGCGTCGAGAGGATTAGGCCGATCGGCCCCCACAGCCAGGTCCAGAACGCCATCGCGATGACCAGCGCGATCGGCGTCACTCCGGTCGATCGGCTCACCAGCATCGGCTCGAGGACGTTGTTCGCCAGCACGCCGAGGCCGACCGCGTAGCCGACCACGATCAGCGGCGGCCCCCACCCCTGGAGCGACAGGCTAACCATGACCGGGAACACCGCCGCCAGCCAGGTGCCGATGAACGGCACGAAGCGCAGCAGCCCCGCCATCACTCCCCAGACCAGGGCGTAGGGCACGCCGATGATCGCCAGCCCGACTCCGAAGCACAGCCCGAACGCCGCGTTGAGCATGACTTGTGTCAACAAGTATCGGCTAATCCGCTGGGACGCATCGTCCAGCGCTTTCGTCGTCGTCGTCAGTTGGCCGTCGCCCAACAGAAGGAACATGCGGTTGCGCAGATCCTCGCGCATCACGAGCATGGAAATGGTCAAGCCCATCGTCAAGCCGAACGCCCCGAGCGTGCTGCTCAACGGCCCCGCGATCAGCGACAGCACGCCGAGTCCGGGGGTCTTCTCCTGGACGATGCGGACCGGCCTTGCCTCCTCGCCCTTGGGGTCCGTTTGCTTCATCTCCTGGCCGAGTTCGTCCACCATCTTCGTGAGGTTGTCGAAGACGCCCGGCCCGCCGCCGAACAGGTCGCGGACCTTGGTGAGGAGGTGGTCCTTGTGCGTCGGCAGATCGACGGCGAGGTCGCGCAACTGGATTCCCAACGCGGCGAACGTCCCGCCGAGGGTCGCAATGGTGATGAAGATGACGATCAACACGGCGTGGAACCGGCGCAGCCCCCGCGCCTGCAAGTAGCTCACCGCCGGGGTCAGGATGAACGTGAGCAACACCCCCACCGCGATCGGGATCAGGATCGACCGCGCGACCCACAGGATGACGATCACCACGAGCAACACACCAGCCACGACGAGGGGCCGATACTGCGAATCGGTAGGCACGACAGGGGTTCCTCGGGGGGAGCGGAGTAATCGATTGGTATGATAGCATTTCGCATACCAATCTCCGGGAGAAGGCTTACTAGAAAATCACTGGCGTGATACCATAGGTCGGGGTTACTGGCGAGGTGGGGGTGCGATCGGGAGAGTTTCGAGATGCCATCCCATTCCCTGGGAGATGGACCGGAGACCGATCGACCTCACTCGACGAGATCGAGGACGCGCATGTGAGCGTCGGAGGGACCGCGCGAGGCAGACGCTTCGCGACG
>JANXSH010001030.1 GCA_025356615.1 Planctomycetia bacterium
CTACGGGTTCGCCTCGTTCGGCAAGCTGCTCGACGAAGCCGAGGCACGCCATCTGCTGGAGCTCGAACACGACGAGAAGTCGGGCGGCGTGATCATCAAGGGCTTCAACCCCGACTGGTAGCCCGCGGCGGCACCGCCCCGCGCGGCGCACGGCCCGGCAGCACCTCGGAACCCCGAGGCTGCCGCGCTCCCGAGGAAACCAGAGCGCATGACGCAGCCCGGCAACCTATTGGCGTTTGCCGAACAGCCCCTTGAGCGCCTCCTGCAGATCGGCGGGCAGCACCACCACCTTGGCGTTGTTCGACGACGCCATCCGCTCCATCGCCGCGATGTACTTCTCGCCCAGCAGGAACAGCATCGGCGCATCGCGGTCTTGCACCGCCTGCGTCACCTTCTGGATCGCCTGGCTCGCGGAGTCGGCCAGCGCCACCTGTGCCTGCGCTTCGCGCCGGGCGCTTTCCAGCTTGCCCTCCGATTGCAGGATCATCGCGGTCTTCTCGCCTTCCGCCTTGGTCACGAGAGCCTTGCGCTCCCGTTCGGCGCCGGCCTGAAGTTCCATCGCGCGCTGCATCGACTCGGACGGCTTGATGTCCTGAATCTCCACCGACTTCACGGTCAGGCCCCAGTCGATCGCCTCGTCGGCGATGCTCTCCTTCAACCGCGCCTTGATCTGATCGCGCGACGACAGCGCTTGATCGAGCTCCAACTCGCCGACGATGGAGCGCAAGGTGGTCTGCACCAGCTGGCGGATCGCCTCGGAGAAATCGGTCACGCCGTACACCGCCTTCACCGTATCCGTCACCTTGATGAACGCGAGGGCGTTGGTCAGGATCACCGCGTTGTCGCGCGTGATCACTTCCTGCTGCGCGATGTCCAGGATGATGTCCTTGGTCACCACCTTGTAGGCGACCCGGTCGATGTACGGAATGATGATGTGCAGTCCGGGCTGGAGCGTCTTGTGGTATTTCCCCAGCCGCTCCACGACCCACTCCATGCCCTGTTGCACCACCCGCACGCCCTTGGCGATGGTGACGACCACCAGGATGAACAGTGCGATCACGACAACGGCGAAGGCTTCCATGGGTTCTCCCGGACAGTGGCGGCCAGCTATGGGCGGGCGACGTGCACGATGTGGCCTTCGACGGCCAGCACCTTGGCGCGACCGCCCACGTTCAGTTCCTGGTCGGACCGGCACTCCCAGGTGTCGGAACCGAGGATCGGCTTCTGGAACTTGATGCGGCCCATCCGGAAGGGCTGGGTGCGCTCGACGATCATGCCCACCTCGCCCACGAGCTGACCGGTGGACTTGCCGACCCGGGTCTCGAGGACACCGGTCTTGAACACCTTGAACCAGAGCCAGACGAAGACCAGCGACGCGAGGGTCCACAGGAGCACCTGACCAGCCAGCGACATCGACGGGAAGGCCGCGAGGACGATCCCGGTGACGATCGCGCCGAAGCCGAACCAGATGACGAAGAACGCCGGGATGGCGAGCTCGGCGATCACCAGCGCAACGCCCAGCACCACCCAATGCCACCAGAGTATTTCCATCGCCTGCACTCCCGAAGGCGAACCGATCACCCGGATTAGAGCACGGACCTGTCGACGCAGGCCAGCAAGCGCAGCCGTACTGCAGCCCATCGCCGCCCGCTCGCCGGGTGCCACTTGTCCGCGCGAGCTGCCGGCTCGCGAGACCGATCACCGCTCACCCGGGCAGCGGATTGCGGACCACCAGCGCCGCAAACCTCGAGAAGTCTCGATCCGCAGACCAATGGTCTGATGCGAAACGGCTCGCCGCGCTGCCTGCGCCCGCGCGCCCGCAGGGCCAGGTGCAGACCCTCCTCGATCAAAGCCTTCAGCGTCGAGCCTTCGCGTCGCGCCACAGTCTTGCTGCGCTCCAGGAGATCATCCGGCAACTCGATCGTGGTCTTCATAGGGTTCACCCCTATTGCCGATACTGGTGACAGGGTAGGAACCGAGGAGCCGAGGAGCCGAGGTGTCAATCCGCGGTCGAAGTCGAACCATCGGGTAGCGATACGCGGCCTCGCGGCCGGCGACGACGACTGCTCCTGCCCTGACGATGCGGGCAACCTTCTGCGGCGAGCACCCTCTGTGCGCAACGCTCGGGAGCGCGAACATCGATGCGGCCGCCGGCGCAAGCGAGGAGATCGTGCGCATCGTCGCCCACATCCGCCCCGCCGGCCCGACGCGCAGATCGTTCTGCGCGCGGACTCGGCCGGACCCCACCCCGTCCGACATCGCCGTCCGCGCGTCAGCGCCGCTCGAGGTTGGGCACCCTGCGGACCTATGCGATCCGCTATCCTCCGCGACGGGCGCGGTCGATCGGAGCCCGACCGTTCCACTGGACAGGGCTTTCCATGGCATCTCCCGAGCGCCGGATTTCCGCCGTGACCGACTGGTCTGCGCGCACCTTGACCAAGGTCGTGGTGGTGGTGACGCTGGCCGTGCTCGCCCTCGTGGCGCTGCGGTGGGTCGAGCAGCACCAGGCTCCCTATCCCGATGTCTGGACCAATCCGGCCGGTCTCGCGTCCGTCGACGGCTGGCGCTACCCGCTGGAGCGCAATCGCCTACTCCGCAATGTCGTCGCGGCCAACCTGGCCAGCGTGACCTTCATGGCCGATGGCCGCCAGGGCTGGGCGGTGGGGGGTGACGGCACGATCCTGAGCACGCGCGATGGCGGGGCAACGTGGCAGGCGCAGGCCAGCGGCACCAAAGCGTGGCTGAACAGCGTGACCTTCCTGGCCGACGGCCGCCAGGGCTGGGCGGTGGGGCAAGACGGCACGATCCTGAGCACGCGCGATGGCGGGGCGACGTGGCAGGCGCAGGCCAGCGGCACCAAAGCGTGGCTGATCAGCGTGACCTTCCTGGCCGACGGCCGCCAGGGCTGGGCGGTGGGGCTTGGCGGCACGATCCTGAGCACGCGCGATGGCGGGGCAACGTGGCAGGCGCAGGCCAGCG
>JANXSH010001050.1 GCA_025356615.1 Planctomycetia bacterium
CTAGAGAGGATCACCTCGTCTCGAGGCCAATCCAGGTGCCGGTGGCGAGATTACCCTCCTACCTTGACACACCCTGCGAAGAAAGCGAGCGGTCGCTCGTTGGAGTCATGATCATGCGTGCAAAGCGGTTGACGATCAAACCGCGCAAAGAAATCTTCCTCGCCCTCGTCGGGCTGCAAGATATGGGCGGCGTCAGTAACGCCGAATCGATGTCCGACATCGAGAAGCAATTCCGAATCGACGACGCCCAACTGATCCAGATCATCGACGAAGGCATCGACAAGGACTGGCTTGACGAGCCGGTCCCGGCGATGTGACGGGCTGGTCAGGATCGATTGATGAAAGAAGTCATCGCGAAGTCTGCCAGGATCGAGGCGCGGAACAGGCACGAAGTCACTTCCGCATCGATCCTGACAACCTTCGCGATGACTTCTCCATTTTCCCAATTCAGCCATGTGTCCGCATGGGGACCAACGACTCCTGGCGAAGGGTGTCGAGGATCTCATCGACGACGGATTCTCCCTCACCTGACTGGTACAGGCGCTCGGCGACGAGGGCCGCTGATCCCGACCAGGAAGCACGTTCGTGATGCCAGGCGCGATCCGTGGGAACCAACTCCTGATCGAGAGGCCAGGGACGGAGGGGGTCGCCCCCGAGCAGGGCGTGGAGCTTGCCGCTGTTCATGCTCACGTCGCCGGCTCGCGGTGGCATGGGGCCGGCCTCGATTCGCGGGCAACCGCGCAGCAGGGCGGGGTGGTAGCCGCCGACGCGATTGACGATCTGCCCGATCTGGAAGAGGGTCAGAGGGCGGGGCGCGCCGAGGTGGAACAGGCCACCAATGTCGTTGGCGAGGAAGTGGGCGAAGACGCGGTTCATGTCGTCGCAGTAGGGCACCGAGCGCACCTCGTCGAAGTAGAGGGTCGCGGGCCGGTTGTTGCGGAAACGGTAGGAGATCCAGTCGATCGCCCCAGCATGGCGGTTGAAACTCGGTCCCATCGGTAGCGAAATGCGGAGGACCGCTGCCGTCGGATCGATGGCGGCGACGGCCAGCTCGGCCTCGGCCATGCACTTGCCGTAGACCGTCACCGGATCGACCGGATCTGTCTCCACATACCCCCCTGTGCCACATCCCGAATAGACGAGATCGCTCGAGAGATGGACGAGCCGCGCGCCATGTCGCCGCGCGACACGGGCGATGTGGATCGCGCTCTGGACGTTGGCGCGGCGGGAGAGGTCGGGGTCGAGTTCGCAGGGCTTCAGGGCACAGTTGCCGGTCGTATCGAGGACCGCGCGGAAGCGATGTTCGCGGAACAGGCGATCGAGCGCGCCCTCGTCCTCGGTATCCAGGGGGACGATCCCCGGCCCCGTCAGCCGAAACGTCGCGGCCGGACGAATGCCGACGACTTTTCCCTCGCCGCGCCGGCGGAAATAGAAGAAGGCACTATAGCCGGGAACGCCGCTGACACCCGTGATGAGTAAGGGCAACGGGAGCGGCGCGTCGGGTAGGTGGACGAAGTCAGTCGGCATGGAGTGATTGTAACAGAAGGGCACTACGGTGCCGCGCCGATTTCTTGCCTCTGTCCGAGCGAAGCACCGGCGCGGCACTCGCTTACTCAATACTCCGTGTTCACCTCGCCGCCGGCGCGTGTCACCAGGGCGGCATAAACGACGACGTTCGTCGAGGCCGTCAGGAACCGGACGGAGCCGTCGCCGAAGACGGCATTCGCGCCGCCGGTGTGGAATGAGTAGGTCTCGCCCGTGCCATCCGTCCCGTAGATCGGGTGCGGGAACGGGGACGAGGCCGTGTCGACGCCGTTCGTGCAGTTGATGGCGCAGGGGCCGGGGAAACTCGTGCCGTCACTGCTCGAGCCTTGGATGAGAAGGTCGGAGCCGGGTCGCCCCCAGCCCCCACCATTGACTCGGGCGGTCGACGCCGGGCCGACGAGCCTGCCTTGCCGATAGACGTTCGGTCGGCCTGCGGACTCGGTAATCATGATCGTGTTGGACAACCCGTCGGTCACTGAGGCGATGGTGGCCCTTTCGTTGCGAGCGAGCATGCCGGGGCCGGGGACGATTTGTCCTGGATAGAGCGACGCCAGTTGCGGGCTGACGGCGGCCGTCGCGGCATAGTCGGTCACGGCGACGATCTCCGACCACACGGACGGCGGCTGGGGGTTGCCGTCCCGCCGGTCCGGGTTCGGCGATGAGGGGCAGAGGAACAGCTTCACCTTTTGCGACGTGATCGGCAGGTTCGCGAACGAGTCCCAGTTGCTCGTCAGGTCGTAATTACGGCGCAGGTTGTCCTGCTCCAGGTAGGGCAGCAGAGGGACCGTCCAACTCACGCGAGTGTTCAGCGGGCGGACGCTCGAGGGGAAGAAGTTGAACGTCGATTCGTGGTTGTGCATCCCCAGGCCGAGTTGCTTGAGGTTGTTGCCGCACTGCATCCGGGCGGCGGCCTCGCGCACCTTCTGGACCGCAGGCAGCAGCAGGCCGATGAGGATCGCGATGATCGCGATCACGACGAGCAGCTCGATGAGGGTGAAGGCGGGACGGCAGTTGTTGGCGGTCATGAATGTTCTCCTGGGTCGTTGATACGGATTAGCGGGTCAGGGTGATCGGGTCGAGTTGATTCGACCCCTTGGTGATGGTGACGCGGAGGTTGGAGGTTTCGGGATTGCCGTACCTCGCCGGGAGGTAGTTCTGAGTGACGGTCTCGTCCGTCCTGCCGGGCACGCGGGAGGCGAGGTGCCAAGACACGCTGACCCGATAAGTGCCCTCGGGGGCACCGTCGTTCGAGGCGTAACTCGTCAGCGCGAAGTTGCCTTTTTCATCGACATGGCCGATCGGCCTCGGGGCGGCGGGATCCTTCGCGTCCTCAGGGTGGAGGATGACGACCGCCTGGGGCGTCGGCTTGCCCTGGTAGTTGACCCTCCCCTGGACGGGGTGGACGGGCCTGTTGCTCGACCCGCCGCAACCGAGCGACAGGGCGATGAGGAGGGCGGGGCAGAGGAAACGAAGCATCGGTACTCCTTGGTAATGGTCGCGAAGAATTTACCCCCCAAATCCTTCTCCTTCGAGACATTGGGATCTCACAAAGGAAAGGTGAAGTCGGTGTAAGGCTGACCCCACCCCCCAGCCCCCTCCCCTAAAGGGGAGGGGGAGCAGGAGGCATGTCTGACAGGGTCACGTCTCCCTCTGATCCGGTCTGGCTCCCCCTCCCCTTTAGAACCCGTCCACAATCTATTTCGTGAAATCGGCGATGTCGTGTAAGCTGCTGTCGGGCACTTCAAGGAAGGGGCGGGACGAT
>JANXSH010001051.1 GCA_025356615.1 Planctomycetia bacterium
GCCCGGCTTTCGGTCCAGGCAGACGACCGGCGTCCCCTCGGAACGCAACTGTTCGCCCAGGGGGCCGATACCGTCCAGACACAGGATGACCGGCTCGATCTGTCCCGCCAGACGACGGATGATTTCGGCGACGAGCATCTCGGCCCCTGCGACCTGCATGAGGTGCAGGACGAAGGCGACGCGCGGCAGGCGGTGGGTGGAAGAGGGCACCATCAGGGGGATTCACTCACTCGGTTGGGGCTACGTCGCACGGGTACACATCTCGGCGGCCAGCGCGTCGAGGGCTTGGTCGATCGCGGCATGCACGGGCGGCATCTGTATGCCGACTGACCCCAACTTCGCCGCACTCAGTCGGCAGTTGCTCCGCCCCGCCTTGGCGACCTCCCCCAGGCGGTCGAGCAACAGCGGCTCGAAGGTGTGGCTCGGGGCTACGCGCTCTCGATACCGAGTCATGATCTCGAAAGGGGAGATCATCCCCTCGTTGACGATGTTGTAGATGCCGGTCGCCCGCCGTGCAATAAGGGTAGTCATCGCCCGGAAGAAGTCCGGCAGGTGCGTGATCGAGTTGGGTTCGGTCAAGACGCGCGAATACTTGCGCAACTTCATAATCAAGTTGCGGTCGGAGAGCGACCCGTCGAACGGCATCCGCATGCGCAGGGTGAGTACCGGGAAATCCCGCATGATCTGGTCGACCCACGCCTTCGTCCGCGAGTAGTAGCTCCCCAGGTAGTTCGGGGGGTCTTCTTCGGTGAAGCCCTGGCCGCCCTTGTCGCCCTCGTAGATGCAGCCCGAACTGAAGTGGACGAGATAGAGGTCGCGCTTCATGCACTCCTCGAGGACGATCAGCGCGCCGGTCACGTTGGATCGCAGCGTTTCGATTTTGTGATCCTCGCACCAGTCGATGTTGGGCCGGCCCGTCTTGCCCGCGCAGTTGATGACGATGTCCGGGCGGATTTCGTCCAGCGCGCGGGTGACGGCCGGGGAGTCGGCGATGTCCACGCCGACCGGGTGCGAGCCGGGGTACAGGGCCGCGATGTTCTGCCCCATGAATCCGTTGCCGCCGAAGATCAGGATGCGGCCCGCCCCTGCGGATTCGTTCCGTGCCATGATGCGATGCCCTCGCCGAGGTAATCAGGTGCCGCCAGGGGTGCCGTACTGTCGGGCGTAATAGTCGCGGTACGCCCCCGAGCGGATCTGCTCCACCCAGGGCGCGTTCGCTTTGTACCAGGCGATGGTGTCGCTCAACCCTTGCTCGAAGGGGATGGTCGGCTTCCAGCCCAGCTCGGTCTCGATCTTGGCGCAGTCGATGGCGTAACGTCGGTCGTGCCCCGGACGGTCCGCGACGTAGCGAATGAGCGAGCGGGGCTTGCCGAGGAGGTCGAGCAAGGCGTGCGTCAAGCGGATGTTGGTCCATTCGGACCTCCCGCCGATGTTGTAGACCTCGCCCGGTCGGCCCTTCCGCAGGACGGCGGCCACGGCGGCACAGTGGTCGAGGACGTGGATCCAGTCGCGCACGTTCAGGCCGTCCCCGTAGACGGGGACCGGCTCGTCACGCAAGAGGTTGCTGATGAACAACGGGAGGAGCTTCTCGGGGAACTGATACGGCCCGTAGTTGTTCGAGCAGCGGGTTATCAGGGCAGGCATGCCGAAGGTGTGTACATAACTGCGGACGAGCAGGTCCGCCGCCGCCTTGCTGGCCGCGTAGGGGCTGTTGGGGGCCAACGGGGTCGCCTCGGTGAACGCGCCCTCGGCCCCCAGGCTCCCGTAGACCTCGTCCGTGGAGACCTGCACATACCGGCTCACTCCGACGTGCCTCGCCGCGTCGAGCAAGACCTGCGTGCCCTGAACGTTAGTGCGGACGAACGGGCCGGAATCGAGGATGCTCCGATCGACGTGACTCTCTGCCGCGAAGTGGACGAGCGCATCGACGCCGACCAGCGCGACGCGCACCGCCTCGCGGTCGGTCACGTCCCCCTTGATGAAGCGATAGCGGGGATTCCCCACGAGGTCCGCGACGTTGGCCAGGTTCCCCGCGTAGGTGAGCGCGTCGAAGTTGATGACCCGCGTGTCCGGTTCCGTCTCCAGGAGGTGGCGGACGAAATTGCTCCCGATGAAGCCGCAACCGCCCGTGACGAGGGTGGTTCGCATGTCCGATCCGAGATCGAGTGCCGAGGTGTGCATCACGCCCCCGCCCGCGCTGAGGACTCACGGAGAATACCGCGCAGATAATCCCCGTAGGGGCTAGAGCCGAACGTGGCGATCAACTGGGTGAACTGGGCCTCGTCGATGAACCCTTTGACGAAGGCGATCTCCTCGAGGCAGGCGATCTTCAACCCCTGCCGGAGTTCGAGCGTCTGGACGAAATGCGAGGCGGTGAGGAGCGAATCGTGGGTGCCGGTGTCGAGCCAGGCGTTCCCCCGTCCGAGGGGCGTTACCGTGAGCCGACCGGACTGGAGGTACGCCTTGTTCACATCGGTGATCTCGAGTTCGCCCCGCGCGGAGTGCTTCAGGTTCCGCGCGACGGACACGACTTCCGCGTCGTAGAAGTAGAGGCCCGTCACGGCCCAGTTGGATCGGGGCTTCTTCGGCTTTTCCTCGATCGTCAGCGCGCGGGACTCGCCATCGAACTCGACGACGCCGTAGCGCTCCGGGTCGTGGACGTGGTAGGCGAAGACGCGCGCCCCTTGGGTCAACTGGGCGGACGTAATCAGCAGTTGTTGCAAGTCTTGGCCGAAGAACAGGTTGTCGCCCAGGACGAGGCAGACGGGTTCTCCGGCGATGAAATCCGCCCCGATGAGGAACGCCTGTGCGATCCCCTCGGGCCTGGCCTGTTCGGCATAGCGAATGCTGAGGCCGATGGCACTGCCGTCCCCGAGCAGCCGTTCGATGAGGGGTAGGTCGTGCGGGGTGCTGATGATGCGGATGTCGCGAATGCCCGCCAGCATGAGGAGTGATAGCGGGTAGTAGATCACCGGCTTGTCGTACACGGGCAGGAGTTGTTTGCTGACGGCCCGCGTGAGAGGGTAGAGCCGAGTGCCGGCACCGCCTGCGAGGACGATACCCTTCATTCGTACACCTCGAGGAGAGGGCGATTGCGGTCCCTGGCATCGACGCTCGTCCAGGTCTGATCGTGTTCGACCACCACGGCGATCTTACGACCCTCGCCCCCGTCGATCAAGAGATGACCTCGCCAAATTCTTCCTCCTGAGAAAATAAGACAACCCCCCTCGCTCGTCACGAGAGGGGTTGCGGGGGGAAACTGGCCGGGGTTCGCCCGGTCAGTCGATCCTGGTCCCGCCGAGGGCTTCGGCCTGTTTGCCCACCTCGCGCGTGACCTTTCCGAGGCGATCCTGTCGGCCCGAGAGCGATCGCAGTTCCTTTTTGGTCTTCTCGTGGCGACTCTTCTCTTCGGCGGTCGCGGAGAGGGGTAGTTCCAAGAGCTGCTCGCCCTGGAATTGCTTGCCGTAGAGGGCCGTCCGGTCGTGGATGCGTTTCTGCATCCCCAGGACCATCTTCAGTTGTTGGAGGAGATCGACGATCGGCTTCTCCGGGCGGGGTCCGGTGCGCGGCGGGCGCGGGGTGTTCGGCGGGGGCGACTCGCCGATACTCTTCTCCAACGCCTTGATGATCTCCTCGAGCGTCTCGATCACGTCACCGATCGTGCTCTGGGTCACTCGCCCCGTGTCGATGCGTGCGAGCCGGTCGCGGATCGTTTCCATGTCGTTCGATACCCCCTCGAAGACCTCGACGAACGCCACGGCGGAGCCTTCGGCCTTCAGGGGTTTAAGGGCCGACTCGACCTCGAAGAGGATCGTCGATTGTTTGTCGGCCAGTTTGTTGGCCCGCGCCCCGTGGGCCACGCCCGGCTTCCCGAGTTTCTGGATGTCGCGGTCGAGGACCAGGTTGGCGTCGCGCACCTCGATCTGCATCGCGAGTATCCGCTTGCACCGCGCCTTCAGGTCGAGGAGCCGGTCCTGGCGTTCTTCCTGTCGCTCCTGAACGAGTTGGTCCTCGAGGATGCGAATCGCCTCGTCCAGCGCGTCCAGGGCTTGGCCCTGCGCCGCGCCGGCGTCCTTCCCCTTGTCGCCGGACAGTTCCCGGCCCGCCTTCTCCTGCTCCCTCGCCGCGCTTTCGATCGGCCTTCGGATCGACTCGCGGGCCTTCTCGGCGGCGGGTGTCTCTTCGCCCTGGGGTCTCAGGATCGCTTTCGTCTGCTCGGCGAGCTTGTCTTGGGCTTGGGCGAGATCCTTGTCGTCGCGGGTGCCGCGCTCGGTCTGGGCGTGAAGGCGGGCCTGCTTGTCGCGGGCTGCTTTCAGTCGGTCGAGCAACTTCGCCAGGCTCTCGATCTTCTTCTCGCGCGCCTTGGCCGGGTCGCCCTCGAGGAGCAACTTCAGGATGCTTTGGAGATCCTTACGCAGGGTCGTATTGTCCTGCACGATCGACCGCAGGGCGTCGATGTCGTCGCCGGAGTCCTTGCCCGAGAGCGACCGGATGAGGGTGTCGAATCGGGCCTCGGTGCCCTGCTCCCCGATCAGCTTCAGCGCCTTGCGGAGCGCTTGGGCGCGGAGCTTGTCCTCGTCGGATCCCGTGTCGAGCCGACCGACAAGTTGGGCCAGCTTGTTGCGGAACGCTTCGAAGGCACGCTTGAGTTGCGCCTGTCGAACCGCCGAGTCCTCGAGGACGTTCGTGCGGTTGGTGGTTCTTGCTGTGGGTTCCGCCGTGGCAAGCCCGGCGATGAGGACGAGTGGCATCGACGCGAAGAGCAAATGGCGTAAGACTTTCACGGGTCGTCTTCTCCGGGCATGAGCATACCCTGGCCAGCGCCTGGGAAGGGGTGCCGGGAGGGCGAAAAACAGTGTGAAGATGGGGCGGGCGATGAGACTTCACAGGATCAATCACCGCCGGGCAAACAGGTGTGACAGCGGGGAGAGGATTTTCGCGACGTGGCCGGAGAGTACGTCTCTGATGTCACCGAAGGCATTCCTCGCACGGAAGACCTGCCCAGACCTCGCCTTCCCCCTGCCCTATATGGCATGTACACATGGGTAGAGAGGGGGGCAACCGCCGTGCATCCCCGGCATGAATGCCGGGCATCCTTTCACCCGATTGACACCCCCACCCGCCCGCGATATCGTAGAATACTCCCAGTGTCTCTCGTTCCCGCCTCCCCCGGACGATCATCCCATGCGATCGCTCCTACTCGTGTTCCTCCTCACGACGCCCGCACTCGCCGACTTCGACCGCGAGGTCAAGCCGGTACTGGCGAAGCACTGCGTCTCGTGCCACGGGCCGAAGCTCGCGCGCGTCAGCTTGCGCCTCGACAGCGCCACCGCCGTCCACACGGGCGGCGAAAACGGCGCGGTCATCGTCCCCGGCAAATCCGGGGAGAGCCTCCTCGTCAAGATGGTCGAACACACGGCGGGCGTGAAGGCGATGCCCCCCAAGGGGCCGAAGCTGTCGGCGTCCGAGGTCGCGACCCTTCGCCGCTGGATCGACGAGGGCGCGAAGATCCCCGCGTCCGAGAAGCTCGTTACCCGGCCCGGCGCGTCCCACTGGGCGTTCCAGCCGGTGCGCCGGCCTACTCTGCCTGCGGTCAAGGATCCGGCGTGGACGCGAACGGCGATCGACCGCTTCATCCTCGCCCGGCTCGAGAAAGAGGGCATCCGCCCCTCTCTCGAGGCGGACCGGGTCACCCTTTTGAGGCGTGCGTCCCTCGACCTGATCGGCCTGCCGCCGACCATCGAGGAAGTGCAGGCGTTCCTGGCCGACGACCGGCCCGACGCCTACGAACGTCAGGTCGATCGGCTGCTGTCCAGCCCGCACTACGGCGAGCGCTGGGGGCGACACTGGCTCGACCAGGCGCGCTACGCGGACAGCAACGGCTACAGCATCGACGCGCCGCGCTCGATCTGGAAGTACCGCGACTGGGTCATCGGCGCGCTCAACGCCGACCTGCCGTTCGATCGCTTCACGGTCGAGCAGCTCGCCGGCGACCTGCTCCCCGGCGCGACGATGGAACAGCGGGTCGCCACGGGGTTCCATCGCAACACGCAGATCAACGAGGAGGGAGGCATCGACCTGGAACAGTTCCGCGTCGAGGCCGTCGTCGATCGCACCAACACGACGGGTAGCGTCTGGCTCGGCCTCACGGTCGGCTGTGCCCAGTGCCACGACCACAAGTACGACCCGATCGCGCAGAAGGAGTATTACCAACTCTACGCCTTCTTCAACAACAGCGACGACCCGCGTCTCGACATCGCCACACCCGACGCCCTCACGCGCCGCCGCAAGGCGCTGGCCGAGATCAAGCGACTCGAGGCCGACCTGTTCGCCATCGAGAGCCTCGACGAGAAGACGCTCGAGAAGTGGGAAGGTGGCCTGTCCGCCGAGGCGCGCAAGACGCTCCCCGCGAACGTCCAGACGATTTTGACGCTCGCCGTCGCCGGCCGGACACCGGCGCAGGAGAAGGCACTATGGACCGCCTACCGCCGGGCCGATCAGGTCCGCCACGTCGCCGCCGGCTTCGCCGGGCCGATCGCCCTCGCGGCCCAGACGCACCTATTGACGCAGCGCTTCGTCCTCGAAATGCAGATCACCCAGCGCAAGAAGACACTCCCCCGCCTCATCACGTCGATGGTCCTCGATGAGCGGCCCACGCCGCGCAGGACGAACGTCCAGCTCGGCGGCGACTTCCTCCGCAAGGGGCCGGTGGTCCAGGCCGACACGATCCGCGTCTTGCCGAAGCTCCCCTCGGTCGAGCGCGGCAAGACTCGGCTCGACCTCGCCCGCTGGCTCGTCGATGGCAAGAACCCGCTGACGGGCCGTGTCCTCATCAATCGCATGTGGCAGCACCATTTCGGCCTCGGCCTCGTCGAGACGGAGAACGATTTCGGCACCCAGGGAACGCCGCCGACGCACCCCAAATTGCTCGACTGGCTCGCGGACGAGTTCGTGCAACGCGGCTGGAGCCTCAAGCAGATGCACCGCCTGATCCTCACCAGCGCGGTCTATCGTCAGGCGTCGATCGCCCGGCCCGATCTGCGCATCAAGGATCCGCGTAACCTCCTGCTCGCGCGCCAGAATCGCTTCCGCCTGGAAGCGGAGATCGTCCGCGACGTGTCCCTCGCGGCGAGCGGGTTGCTCACCTCGACCGTCGGCGGCCCCGGCGTCTTCCCGCCGCAGCCGAAGGGCGTGTACAGTCTCACGCAGATCCCCAAAAACTGGGTCGCCGACCTCGGAAACGACCGCTACCGGCGAGGCATGTACACGTTCTTCTGGCGCTCCGCGCCGCATCCGGGCCTCACGGTCTTCGACGCCCCCGACGCGACGGCGGCATGCACGAAGCGCAACCGCTCCAACACGCCCCTCCAGGCGCTGACGATGCTCAACGACGAGGCCGCCCTCGAGGCCGCCCACGCCTTCGCCCAGCGCGTCACTTCCGTGCCCGGTGACGACGATGAGCGTCTGGCCCACGCCTTCCGGCTCGTCGTCTCGCGCTCGCCATCGAGCCGCGAGTCGGCCATCCTCGCGCGCATCCTGAAGGACCAGCGACAAGCCCTCAACGAACAAGAGGCGTGGGTCCAACTGAGCCGGGTGTTGCTCAACCTCGACGAGTTCATCACGCGGGAGTGACCATGCACGACGATCTCTTGCAATCGACTCGCCATTCTCGTTCCCACGCTCCGCGTGGGAATGCGCTGCGGACGCTCCGCGTCCGGTATGCCTCCTTCTCGTTCCCACGCTCCGCGTGGGAATGTGCTGCGGACGC
>JANXSH010001057.1 GCA_025356615.1 Planctomycetia bacterium
CCTTTTTTGAGGCTCTTCGATGGACAAACCGATTCTCGTGGGTGCGGTGGCCTACGACCCCCGCGTCGTGCCGATCTGGGAGGGCATGCGCGACTACTTTCGACTGGCAGGCCCAGCGATCGACTATGTGCTGTATTCCAACTACGACCGCCAAGTGCAAGCCCTCCTGGCGGGTCACATCGACATCGCCTGGAATACCAACTTGGCCTGGGCCAAGGTGCGCCATCTCACGAACGGCACCTGCCGCGTGCTGGCGATGCGCGACGCGGAAGCGGCGTTCACGACCAGCCTGGCGGCACGCGCGGATCGTGCCATCGCGTCACCGGCTGATCTAGGCGGCATGCGCGTCGCTCTTGGCTCGGCGGACTCCGCTCAGGCCGCCATCTTGCCGCTGCACTATCTCGCGCAGGCGGGCCTCGACCCGGAGCGTGACTGCACGCTCCTGCGATTCGACCTGGACGTGGGCAAGCACGGCGACACCGGGACGAGCGAACTAGAAGTCCTCCGCGCCCTGCGAGAAGGGCAGGCGGACGCCGGCTTTCTGGGCGACTCCACCTGGCACGCCCAGCTCGCCAAGGGGGCCATCGATCCGGTCGCGATCCGGGCGGTGTGGACCTCGCCGGGCTACTGTCACTGTAACTTCACGGTCCGGGCCGACTTCCCCGAGGAGCTGGGCCAGCGCTGGACCGCGTCCCTGCTCGCCATGAGCTATGCAGACCCCTGCTGGCGTCCGTTGATGGAGCTGGAAGGGCTGCGTCGCTGGATCCCGGCAGACCCGAAAACCCTGGAGGGCTACCAGGTGCTGCTCGAGGCGGTCGAGCGACAGGGGCTTCCGCCCAGGTGGGGTGCGTAGGACTCCTCGATAGTACCCCAGCCCGAACGTTTCTCACTTGTCTTAGCCCGACGCGCAAGCGAGGGATCGGGCCAGCCAGGCAAAAACCCTCGCTGGCGCGTCGGGCTAAGACTTTTCAGCGTGAGCAACTTACTCGCCGGGGTAATATGTGCGGATCTGTCGATCCCTGCATCGGCCTTGACGACTGCGATCCAGTCGCGACAATGACAGAGTCACGATAACCGCATGCGCAGGATGGGACTCGATGCCGACGTTGCATCGTTACACGAATCAGCCGGGCTATTACGTTCGAGGCGTCGCCAACGGCAAGCCGGTCGCATTCCAACTAACGGGTGAGGGCGAGCAGTATCTGCTCGACACGCTCGAACTCGCCGACGGGGCGAAGTTCTCCGGCGATACGCTGAAGTGGCTCTACAAGCGCCAGTGGGCCGCCAACATCGATCCCCCGCCGGAGCCTCTGCCGGTCCCGACACAGTCGGAGGTTGCGCCGGTCAGCCCAGACATCGGGGGACACAACCCCGTGGTCTTCCACGGGGTCGTCCACCTCCAGCTCTCGGGGGTCGATCACGTCTTGCTCGACCAGTCGGCCGACGAGGTGGTTCGCACGCTGCGCCGCACGGGGGCGGTCGTCTTCGGCCCACTGCCGATGCCGGTCCACATCGAGAACTACGTCGTCGTCCGCGACGGCGCTCGGCACCTGTACCCGATCCGGCAGTATCAGCGGCTCTTCCAGGTCCGCCAGGCGCGGCGGAGGACCATCGAGTCGATGAACGAGTTCCGACTGCCGCGCGAGGTCGATGTCCACGTCGAGATGAAGTAGCGGTGGCGGAATTCCTCCACGCGATCCGAGCCAGGCTCCAGCTTGTCGAGGCGTTCGATCCACTCGGCGCACTCGGTGCGGCGCTGGTCGCGGAGGAGACCTTCGACGAGGTCGGAGATGGCAGCCGTGTTGACCGGATCCCGCCGGATGATATCGAGCAGGAGTGCCCGCGCCTTGGCGGCGTTGCCGTGGGCGTCGTAGAGGTGTGCGAGTCGGAATTTCTCCTGCGGGTTCATGCCGAGAGGGGGCAGCGCCTCGACGGATCGGAGCGATGCGCCCCGCTGGTCCGCTCGCCGTCCCCGGACGAGGGCGAGCGTCCTCGCCTCGACCGCCGCGTCTCCCTCGCGCGGCTCGTTCAGCGAGAGTAACTCGAGCGCCTCGCCGACGCGCTCCTCGCCTTGCTCCGGGGCCGTCAGGACCAGGCCGAGCTTGCGGCGTAGGCCGGGGATGTCCTCGTCCGGGACGGTCCCGCGCAGCGAGAGCAGCCGGCGTAAGACCGGCTCGGCCTCGACGTTCTTGTCGTAGCGGACGAGTAGCCCGGCGAGCCGATCGAGCGCCTCGGGGTCCTCGGGTCGGCGCTTCAGGATTTCGCGATACGTCGATTCGGCCATGTCCGGCTGGGTGAGGAGTTCGTACCCGCGGGCGACCGCCATCGCGCTCCGCTGTTCGTCGAGCGTCGCCTTCATCCGTTCGAGCACCTCGGCCGCCTCGGCACGGTGGCGGTTGCGAACGAGGTGGGAGATCAGCGCGAGATACGGCGTTACCCCATCGGGGGCGAGTTCCACCGCGCGCTCGTAGGCTTCGCGGGCGGAACTGGGCCGTGACGCGGCGTCGAGGAGTTCGCCCAGCCAGAGGTGGTCGCGGTAGTTGGCGTTGCTCTCGGGGACGATCATGGTCGCGATGTCGTGCGCGCGGGATTTCTGATCCGCCTTCACGGCCAGATCGGCCGCCACGCGCTGCATTTCGGGGTCGAGTGCCCCCTTCCGGAGGGCGCTTTCGCACACGGCGAACGCCTCGGCCCATCGCTTCTCGTCGGCGAGGATTCGGAGCACGCGGCTCAGGGCGAGTGGGCGATAGTCGCCCAGGTCGAGGACTCGGCGGTATTCCGCGAGGGCGGCCTCGGTCTTCCCCTTCTTGTCTTCGAGGCTGGCCCCCAGGAAGATCGGCTGCGACCAGTTCGGGCGAGCCTTTCGGGCGTAGTCGATCAGGATCCGCGCCTCTTCGAGCCGAGCCGGTTCGCCGTCGCCGGTCTGGCGGATGAGCATCTCTGCCGTGGCGCAGCGCCACCCCAGTCCCGCTTCCCCCTCGAGTTTGCGGAGGGCCGCGACTTGCCTCTTCGCTTCCCGAAAATGGTTCCGGGCCAACTGCGACTCGACGAGCCAGAAGCGAACCTGAGCGTCGTTACCGCTTTGGCCCAGCAACCGGGCGCAGAGTCGCTCCACGTCGCTATGATTCCCCATTTGCTTGTGGACTTCGACGAGGTGGCGTTCGAGTTGCGCCCGGTCGAGGGAGGAGACCTTGCCGAGGCGGGATTCCAGACGATTCAACTCCGAAGGTGACTGTTCATTCCGTCGGCGAGTCTGCCAGTCGATTCGCAGCCAGAGCCAATCGAGGCGATTCTTCAGCGCCTTGTCTCCGCGAGCGAGGGCCGCCTTGGCCGTTCGGAAGTCTCCCTCTCGGGCGCTAATCTCCGCCAGGGCCAGATAGAGCGCGGGTTGTTCGGGGTGGACCTCGCAAGCAGTCCGAAGAATCTTCTTCGCCTGATCGATCTGGTCACGAAGGCCGTACATATCGGCCTTCACGAGGGTGAGGGAGACCTCGAGATCCGGGTCGCCCTTCGCGCGGTCGATCGCATTTTCGACCTCGTTCCAGCGCCTCTTGGGTGTCGGCAGGAGCCGATTTTGTTCGACCAGAGCGCGGGCCAACAATCCCCAAGCCTGTGGCAACGGGGGCTTCATCGCGGTCAACTCTTTCAACAGGGGGATGGCGTCCCCGAAGCGCCTCGCCTGGATCAGTCGCTCGGATAGGATGAGTCGCGGCGTTGCCGAAGGTGACAGCCGGACCGCCGCCTCCAACGACTGCATCTCTTCGACCCTGCCACCCATCGCCTCATAGCAGCGTGACATCTCCAGATAAGCCCGTCCCGCCAGCTCCCCTTGCATCTCGGAGGACTTCAGCGAACCGATGTAGGCGTTGATCGCGTCGAGCCAGCGGCGTTCGCCCTGGGCGATCCTCCCGCGAAGGAAGTCGGCCTGTCCCGAAGGAGATTCGGGGAATTGTCTCGAGAGGTCTCGGCTCTCGGCGACCTTCCCGCCATCGATGAGCAGGTCGGCGAGCCAGAAGACCAGATCGGGCCGTTTCGGGTCGAGCTTCCGCGCTTCGCGCAAGGCGTCGATGGCGAGGGCCGGCTGCCCGCGCCCCTGCTCGACCTTCGCCAGGCCGATAAAGAGGCCGATCCGCGCGGGGGACAACTCGATCGATCGTTTCCACAGCCCGCTCGCCCGGTCGAGATTCCCCCGAAGGGTTTCGACCTCGGCCTGGGTCTGGACGATGTCGATGTCACGCGGGGCGAGGCCGGCGGCCGTCTCGAGATCCTTGGCGGCGTCGTCGGGTTTGGACTCGCGGAGCGCATGTCTGGCCCGAGCCAGGTGGGCCGTCGCCAGCGTGGGATTGGCTTCGACCAGCCGATCGAACACCGCTTGGGCAAGGCGGGGCTGGTGCAATTGGTCCACATAGATGCCCGCGAGCAGCTCGGCCGTCTCGACCTCATCGGGTGCCAGTTCGAGCGCCCGACTCAGCGACGCGATCGCTCCTGGGAGCTTGTTCCGGGCCAGCTCGCAGCGCGCGGCGAGGACATGGAGGTCGGCCCGACCAGGCTCGCGCAGGAGGAGCGGCTCGAGGTGCTTCGCGGCCTGAACGGGATCCTCGAGGGCCAAGGCCAACTCGATCGCCTTCAGGCGAACTTCGGCCTGAGTCGGCGACTCGGCGAGTACCTGTCGTAGCGCCTGGAGCGCGCGCCACCGATCATGGGTGGTGATCGCCTTCTTGGCAAGTGCCAGGCCGTAGCGGATACGAACGTCTTTGTTCCGTGGATCGAAGCTGAGGTAGCGATTGAGTGCTGCGACGAATTCTTGCTGGTCCTCGCTCTCGGCCACCTCCGTCGCTCGCTCCAGCTGGTCGGCGGCGTGGCGCTTCATCTGCAAGGAATGCGTGACGAAGACGACGAGACCCAGGCCCAACGCGATGAGAATGGTTCGCAGGGCGAATCGCGGGTCGAATCGGGAGGTAGTCACGGGTCGGGCCATGTCGGATCGACTCCAATGAGAAGAAGTGAACCATAGAGTCACAGAGAAGAGAACTGCACGAGTCGAGGAACGCCTGTTCGATCCTATCTGTCTTGTATGCTCTCGGTGTTCTTCTGAGAGCGTGTGAAGGAATCGGTTTGGGCGAGCCGAGAGCGTTACAGTCGTTTCGAAGCTCACGGGTCGTCGCTAGTTAGACCCCACCCCCCAACCCCCTCCCCTAAAAGGGAGGGGGAGCAAGACCGGCCCGTGGGAGACTTCACGCCTTCAGACATACCTCCGGCTCCCCCTCTCCTAAACAACGTATTGCAAGGATGA
>JANXSH010001063.1 GCA_025356615.1 Planctomycetia bacterium
GCCCGGCTTGCCTTCGCGGACGGCTTGGAGTTGGAGCATCTCGACGGCGAGGTCCATGACCGCCGCTTGTACTTTTTCTTTGCGAGTCTGCCAGGTCGTGCCTCCTAATTTGGAAAGTTCGGGGTCGGACTTGGACCCGCCGACATACTTTTGGACGAGGTCGATCTTCCCGGCGGAGACGTAGACGAGGACACCATCGCGGAACTCGAGGATGAGGTGTTCCTCGGAGCGCCGGGCCTTGCCCGCGCCGCTGTCCTTGTCGAGCATCTTCATCCCGCGAAACCGCGCGATGCCGTGGCTGACGTGGACGACGAGGTCGCCCTCCTCGAGGTCGAGGAAGCTGTCGATGGCGCGCGACTCGACCCGGCGGCGCGGCATCATCGGTATCGAGTCGTCGCGGTGGAACAACTCGTGGCCGCCCAACACGACCAGCCCGCCAGCCGGGTCGATGAGGCGGAACCCCGCACGGACGCGCCCAGTGACGAGGTGGAGGCGCTCGGACTGGGCCAACTTTCCCGCCGCGAGGACTTCGCCGAGGCGCTTGCACTCGGCGTCATTCGCGCAGGCCAACATCACGACATCCTGGGAGGCGACGGTGTCGAGTTCGTCGCGGATGCGTTTGATGTCGCCGGACAGCCGCTCGACCGACTCGACGCGGAAGTTGCAATGCGTCCCTACGGTGGGACTCGGTAGCGCGGCGACGCGAACGGTGGGGAATCGCACGAGTCGCGCGAACACCGCCTCGACGCGGAAGAGGCCGGTCGAGTCGGTCAGGCGGTCGTGGAACGCCTTGCCCTGCTCCGTGAGTTCGCCGACTTCGACGAGGACGATACGGGAGCCATCGGGGAGGTAGTCGCTGAAGTGGCCGGTGAGTTCGGGGGCCGATTCGCCCCGTAGCGCGGTGAGATCGGCATGATCGAACGTGCCGAGCGAGCGCTGCGTCTGCGGCGAGAACTGCCGGATCGACTCGACCTCGTCGCCGAAGAGTTCTAGGCGATACGGTGCGTCGGCGTCCGGCGGATAGATGTCGAGGATTCCTCCGCGCCGCCCGAACTCCGACGGTGCCTCGACGACCTCGGCGGACTGATAGCCCTGCGCGACGAGCCACCCAGCCAACTCGTCGGGGTCGAGGACATCGCCCACGCTCACCCTCCGTCGGCGCGAGGCGAGTCCAGCGCGGTCCGGCACGGGCTGGAGTAGCGCCTGGATGGTCGTGAGCAAGAGCCGGGGCGGGGCCGTCTCGACCTGGCGCACCAGCCGGAGGCGCTGCCCGGCGATCTCGTCGAGGACGCCGAGGCCCGGCGCGTTGTCCCAGGCGGGCAAGATAGGAGGCTCGACACCGGAGAAGCTGTGCAGGTCCGCCGCCCAGGCGTCCAGGTCGCGCGGGTGGGCGATCACGACGAGCGTCGTCGTCTCCGCCAGGGCGGCGATGGCGCACGCGCCGGACGAACCCCACGCGCCATCGATCGTGGCGCTACCACCGGAGGCCAGCGCGCGCAGCACCGCAGCGAACCCCTCGACGCCGGCGATCCGGCGCGTGAGGTCGGCGAGCGAGACCGGCGCGGCGAGCGTCTCGGGCACGGGCGGGATCCTCCGCAGGTATTGTAGGCGCGTCGGGCCGGATGGGGCAGAGGCATCTGGAAGGAAGGATTCGAGGGGCCAGGTTGTCTATGGCATTTTCCATGAGGAAGAACTAGAATTGGAGTTGAATGGCACGTCTCGAACCCAAACTGCGGGCGTAACTCCTGCCGTCACAGAAAGGATTCTCCATGTTCGCGCTATTTCAGATCATCGCGTTGGGTGCGGGCATCAGCCCGGAACCAGTGGGTTACACGATCCACGTCCGCGAACAGAAGGCCCCAGAGCTGGTCGTCCGCCTGCAACCGACCGACTCGCATTGCGTGCTGGACGCCGTCGAGTCGTTGAAGCGGCAGCCCGGCGACCTCGCGCGGATGGACCTGTGGATCGTGCGGCGGGCCGAGGGCAAGACCCAGGTGCTGCGGGTCGATTGGAACGCGATTGCCCAGGCGGGGGTGACCGCCACCAACTTTCAGATGATGGACGGGGACCGACTGTTTTTGCAGGCTCGGCCCCCCAAGTAAGCGCGCCCACTCAGGTGGGCTGATGACTCTCAGTAAGGCAAGAGTCAGATTCAGGGGTAGTCACCGAGAAGAGGAAATGCCCCTCTTTGACTTATTCGGGGATCCGCACGGACTGTGATTACCTACACGCGAAGAAGATCACAGAGGAGCCATAGGCGTAGCGGTGGTACATCGAAAACACTTTCGGCCCGTCGCCTCGAGTCGCCCCCTCCTGCGAGTCCGAAGGGGGGGCAACTCGAGGAGACTCTCGCACCCACCCCTTGTTCCTCCCCCCCGCTATCGTGTAGGATGCCAGGGTGGAGACTTTGTCGGTTGCGCCGACTTTGTCGCCGTTTCGCCCGCGTCACAAGGAATGGGGTCGGCCCACGAACTACTCCTTGTAGGCCAGGACTCTCCCGCTCACCCAATCAAGGTGCGGCTCGATGGATAATCAGTTTTCGGATGCGCAGATCGTCTCGACCCCAATGACGCCGGCGGATATCCCGCCGTCGGGCGTCTCCTATCCCAAGCCGACGCTCTCCCAGATGCTGCTCGGACGCTTGCAACAGTTCGCCGTGAGTTCGCTCATTCTCGCGGTTGTCTGGGTCGTGGCGTTTACCGTCCTCTTCCTCGTCGGCCTGCGAAATCGCGATGCTCTCGGATTCGCGACCATCATCGCGCTGATCGCGGGGTTCTTCCTCCGCACGGTAATTCCGGGCCTCGCGGCCAAGGTCCAGCCATCGCCGCAATCCGCACCCCAGCCGACGGACAGCGCGCGCGAGATCGTCGAGACCGTCGTCTTCGTCGTAGTCCTCGTGTTGCTGCTGAAATCGTTCGCCGCCGAGGCGTTCGTCATCCCGACGGGGTCGATGGCCGAGACGCTCTGGGGCCACCAGAAGGTCGTCAAATGCCCGCAGTGCGGACTCGAGTTCCCCGTCAACTGCTCCGCCGAGGTCGATCCGTCCGACGGGGCCGCCCCGCAGCGGGTCGCGGGGTGCATCTGCCCCAACTGCCGTCAGCAGATCACGCTCACCATCCCCGGCGAGCCGAACCATGAGGCGAACCGCACGGCCCCCGGCACGATCCCCGACCCCGGCCCGCATAACGGCGACCGCGTCCTCGTGGCGAAATTCGTCTACGACCTCTTCGTCGGACTCCCCGATCGGCTCGATGTCGTCGTCTTCAAGTTCCCCGGCGACGAGGGGAGCGGCCACCGAGGCGTCGCCTTCCCCGCGACGGGGCCGATCAAGAAGCATGTCCCGATGAACTACATCAAACGCCTGATCGGCTTGCCCAACGAGACGATCGCCATCCACCGCGGCAAGCTATTCGTCCTGTCCGCCAAGAAGGCGACCGACCTGGGCATCGACCACGATGATGTCGCGCAGGCGGGCGACGACCGTGGCAAGAAGACCTTGTTGTGGCGTCTAGGCAAAACGCACCACAACGACGACAAGGCCATCAAGGCGTTCCGGGACGGCCAATTCGACATCATCCGCAAGAAGCCGGACAACCTCCTCTCGATGCGCCGCATCGTCTACGACTACGACCACCAGGCCAAGGATCTCATCGGCCCCGACCACCAGCGCTGGCGACCTGCCGACAACACGGCCTGGAGCGCGAGCGGCAAGACGGCCTTCGCGCACGAGGGCACCGGCAAGGGCATCGAGTGGTTGCACTACAAGCACCTCCTCCGCGACTCCCCCGGCAAGCCCCAACTCATTACGGACTTCATGGGCTACAACACCGGCTCGGAAGCCCAGGAAGTCGGCAACTGGGCCTCCGACCTCATGGTCGAGTGCCAGGTCGATGTCGCCGAGACGAAGGGCACCTTCGCCCTCGAACTCTCGCGCGGCCCGATGCGCTACCAGGCGTTGTTCGACCTCGCCGAGGGGGCCTGCTCGCTCTACCAGGTGAGTCCGGGCCGGGGCGTCATCGACGGTGAATTCGAGGTGAAGGAAGGCAAACCCGTCTCGAAGGAGCTAAAGTCCGTCTCGACCCCTCTCAAGAAGAAGGGGAGTTATCACCTCCGCTTCGCCAACATGGACGACCGCCTCACGGTGTGGATCGATGACAAGCTGGTGTTCGAAGATGGAGTCGAACTGGATACGCCGCGCAAGCTCCTGCCCGAGAAAGAGAACGACATGGAGCGCCCCGCGAGTATCGGCTCGCGCGAGGCGAAGGTGACCGTCAGTAAGATCAAGGTCTTCCGCGACACCTACTACACGACGGCCCGCGACAACAATCCCAAGGAAGTGGACTGCAAAGCGTTCGACCCGAAGGATCCCAAGGCATGGGCCGAGTTGGCGGATGTCGTTCCTTCGACGTATTATGTCCAGCCTGGGCACTTCCTTTGCATGGGAGACAACAGCCCACAGAGTTCGGACGGCCGGAGTTGGGGCCTCGTGCCCCAGCGCCTCTTGCTGGGCCGGGCATTGCTGGTGTACTGGCCCTTCAGTCGGGCGGGACGGATTCGGTAGACTCGGCTCGCCGTTCGTCACTCCGTTTCGACCCGAGGAACTGATCCGCCATGACACCGGGAATCGATCCGAAGGTGGATTATGCGTTCAAGAAGGTGTTCGGCAGCGAGTCGAACCTCGACTTGCTAACGCTCCTCCTCGAGGCGGTATTGGGCTTTCATGTGTCCGCAGTCGAGATCATCAACCCGTTCAACGAGAAGGAGACCTCTGACGCCAAGCTGTCGATATTGGACATCAAGGCGAGAGATGCTTCGGGAAGGTTGTTCGATGTCGAGATGCAGATGTTCCCTCACGAGGCGATCATCGAGCGACTGATCTACTACTGGGCAAAGCTCTACGCGAGCCAACTCCGGGCAGCAGAGGACTTCACGAACCTCCGACCCGCGTACTCGATCTGTTTCATCAACAGCCGACTGTTCCAACAGACGCCGGTTGAATTCCTGAACCAGTTCGAGATGGTCGATCGTAGGACAGGGGTGGTGCTGTCGAAGCACTTCGGGCTTACTATCGTCGAACTGCCCAAGTTCACGAGGCGCCCCGAAGAGATCGTCACGCCACTCGAGCGGTGGTGCTACTATTTCCAACACGGGGAATCGCTGGACACGGAACATTTGCCCTCGACCATGAACGAACTGCCGATCAAGAAGGCGATGGAGGTTCTCATGCGGATGAGTCAAGACGCCGAGGAACGCGCCCGCTACGAGAGTCGCGAGAAGTTCAGACGCGACATGAACCAAATCATGGCCGATGCCGCCAACGCCACGGAAAAGGGTATGCAAAAAGGCATGGAGAAGGGCATGGAGAAGGGCATGGAGAAGGGCATGGAGAAGGGTAGGCATTTTGGGGCGATCACTATATTGCAATCCATCCTAAAGCTGCCCCAAACTCCGGAGCAGGATCTCGAGAAGTTGTCGCTCGATGAACTTCAGCGCCTTGCCGAAGAGTTGCAACGGCAGGTCATTCCTGGAAAGTAAAACGGGGCCGTCCAACCCCTGTGCCGAAGAGGGCCTTCGCGACCGGAGGAACACTCGTCGATATGCCTCGTGTGCGATACGAAATTCGGTCCTGTCCCTCTATTCGCCACAGGAAACCCCAGCATGACCGACGGCGAGATCCAGATCCGGGTGCGCTACGCGGAAACCGATCGCATGGGGCTATTGCACCATGCGAACTATCTCGTATTCTTTGAACAGGCACGCACGGAACTACTCCGCGCTGTCGGTGCGACGTACAAGGACATGGAAGACCAGGGCTACCTCCTCGTCCTGACGAAGGCCGAGGTGAAGTATCGCTGGCCCGCCCATTACGACGACATCCTCACGATCCGCACGCATGTCGAGCGGATCACGTCGGTGCGGATCGATCACCGCTACGAGGTGACTTGTGAGGGCCGACTCCTGGCCGAGGGATCGACAACCCTCGCTTGCGTCGATCGAACGGGCCGGCCGCAGGCTTTGCCCGACTACCTCCGAGGCGATCTGAAGAAACCCCAAGGATGACCCTTGCCGTGCGCCGCCAACTCATCCAATTCCTGTTGCCCCTCGTCTTCGCCTCGCTCCCCGTGCTCGGGGCCGGCTTGGTTCTGGCGACGCTGCCGCCGGTCGCGCGGGTATTCTACCTCGAACACCTGACGCCCCTCGA
>JANXSH010001067.1 GCA_025356615.1 Planctomycetia bacterium
GAGACCTCCGGCGAGCCGACCTGCAAGCAGCTCGCCAAACAAGCCGCCATCGAGAAGATCCGCTTCAACGTCATCGGCGTGGGCAAGGACTGGAACCAGAACCTCATCAAGGATCTCGCCAAGTTGTCCGAAGGCGACTGGGGCTATATCGATGTCGATGACGCTTCCGCCGCGATGCGCGTCTTCGCCGAGCAATTCGAGACGATGGCCTCGGCTGGCTTCCTCAACGTCGAGATGCGCCTCAAGGCGATGAAGGACATCAAAATCAAGCGCGTCCGGCAGGTCGTTCCCGACATCAAAGAACTGCCGTTCACCGAGCCGGAAGATCGCCTCCACGTCTCGAGCATCGGCACCCTCGAGCGCGACAACTCGACGCGCTACATCATCGATTTGAGCCTGCCCAAGCGACCCGACGGCAAGTTCGTCATCGCCCAGATCGAAGTCACCTATGATGGGCGCAGCGGGCGCGAGAGTACGGGCATGGTTCCGCTCGAGGTGAGCTATACCTCGTCGGGCCAGGGCTACATCAACGCCGAGGTGGCCAAGCACATCGACGAGGTGCAAATCTTCGAGGCGAACAAGAACCTCCAGCAGGCCATCGCCAGCAACGATATGACGAAGGCCCGCCAGGCCGCCGAAATCATCGAGAAGAAGGCGGAAGTCATGGGGCCGCGCGCCGCCAAGAAGACCATGCTCGCCAAGCAGGTCTTGCAAGAACTCAACGTCGGCGGTCGCGTCTCGAAGAAGACGCAACTCGCCGTGGACGATGTCGCTCGTATGGTCGAAGACATGCCGGCGTCGTGAGCTGGCCTATCCTGACTCGAACTTTCCAACGATTTCCTCCCGAGTGCTGCCGGGAGAGGGTGTAACTGACGAGGTCGATCGATGATGAAGTGTCCTTTTTGCCATTTCGACAACGAAGACGGGGCGCTATTCTGCGAGCGTTGCACCTCGGACCTGACGGGAGTCGCACCTTCGCCGAGTCCGGCGAAGGCCGCCCCACCGCCGCCCAAAGCTCCCATGCCGCCCATGGCCATCGCTGAGGCCATGCCTATCGCAATGGCCATGCCCTTCGAGGCGGTCCCGGTGTACGCCGAGGCCGTTCCCTACGAGGCAATCCCCTACGAGGCGATCCCCGTTGTGCCGACGGCCATGCCGTTCGAGGCCATTCCGGTCGCAGAGCCGGAGTTGTTCGCGGCAATTCCAATGACCCTGGAGCCGCTGACTCCGATTCACGCCCCGGTCCACGCTCCGATCCACGCTCCGATCCCAGTGATCGAGGCGATCCCGATGCCCGCGATGGCTATCCCGGCTATCGAGCCGATGCCCGCGCCGGTTCCGATGCCCGCGCCCGTTCCGGTGCCTCCGCCCGCTCCTGCCGTAACTCCGATCCCTGAGCAAGTGGCTGTTCCTCCCGCCGGCTTCATGCCTCCGAACGCCCAGCCAAGGTTGCTCGTCCTCCGTGGGCAGAAGCGGAACGTCGAGTACCCCATCTTCGAGGGGCCGAACTTCCTCGGTCGGGCCGACGACAAGCCCGTCGATATCGACCTCGAAGAGCAGGAGCCGCCCGATCGCGTCTGGTGCAGCCGTCAACACGCCGTCATCTTCTGGGAGTCGAACGAACTGTCGATCGAAGACCTGAACAGCGCCAACGGCACCTATGTGAACCGCACCCGTGTCCACCCCGGCTCGAAGCGCCCCCTGACGGTCAACGACATCGTGCAGATCGGCAACGTCCAGCTCAAGGTGGTCATCTAATCGGAATAGCTGTCAGCTCTCAGCTCTCAGCTGTCAGCCAGAACGAGAGATGGCTGATGGCTGATAGCTGAGAGCTGAGAGCTGAGAGCTATCCATGCAGAAGTGCAGCAAATGTTCGAGAGCAAATCCGGCTGATGCCGTCTATTGCTTCTACGACGGCTTCGCTATCGGCGGGGACCGCCGGGGCGGCCCCGTCGCTGTCGGCGCGCAACCCTTCAACAGCCCGTTCGTCTTCCCCACCGGCAAGACGTGCCGGAGTTTCGACGAACTGGCGCTGGCCTGCCAGGAGGAGTGGCGCGGGGCCTGTGATCTGCTCCGCGAAGGCTACCTCGAGAGCTTCTTCGGGGGGCTGGGCCGGGTCGATCTCGTCATGGCGGCCAAGGAAGCCTCCCGATTCCCCGACCCCGAGCGCGGCCTCGACCAACTCCTCGCCAAGCTCCCCTCCTCGGTCCTCGACGACCCGAAGTTGCGCGTCGATCCAGGTGAAGTCAATCTCGGTCTCCTGGACTCCGGCGGCGAGCGCAGCTTCGATCTCGAACTCGAAAACCAGGGGATGCGCCTCCTCTACGGCACCATCTCATCGAGCGATGTCTGGCTCACCCTCGGCGACTCACCCGGCTCGAACGAGAAGCACTTCCACTTCACGCACGAGAGCAAGATCAAGGTCCACGTCTGGCCCGATCGCGTTCGCGCCGGCAAGAAGCCGATCGAGGCGAAGCTCCTCGTCGAGTCGAACACCGGCCCCGTGATCGTCAAGGTCCGCTGCGAGAAGGCGGTCAAGCCGTTCCCCGCCGGCCCCTTCGGCGGGTGTAAGACCCCCCGCCAGATCGCCGAGAAGGCTCAGACCAGCCCGAAAGAGGTCGCGCCGCTCTTCGAGGCGGGCGAGGTCGAGAAGTGGTACGCGGTCAACGGCTGGGTCTATCCCGTTACCATCCCCGCCGCCTCGGGCATCGCCGCGATCCAGCAGTTCTTCGAAGCCCTCGGAGTGACCAAGGCACCCAAGGTCGAGATCAACCAAACCGCACTGTCTTTCTCGGGTGACGTAGGCACGGCGATCCCGTTCACCCTCGAGGTCAGCGCGCAGGAGAAGCGCCCCGTCTTCGCCCACGTCACGAGCAACGTGGACTGGCTCGAGGTCGGCAAGACCAAGTTGTCCGGCCGCGTCGCCACGATCCACCTCTCGATCCCGAGCATCCCCGATCGGCCCGGTCGCACGCTGACGGCGGAACTCGATGTCGTCAGCAACGGCAAGGCGCGCTGGCGCGTGCCGGTGACGTTGGCGGTCGCGGGCGAGCCGATCGAGGACGTGGAGCGAGTCGAAACCGTCGAGGAGTTCGTCGCCCCGTCCTACGCCGCCCCCGATGAGGCCGGGTCGGCATTCGATTTCGACACCCCCACGTCTCCGCCCTCTCCGCCGCCCTTGCCGCCATCCCTTACCCCGTCGCGAAAGTCCGCGCCGAGCATTACGTTGGAGCCGGCCTTTGCCGTCTCCGCTCCCGTCCTCGTCGCCGACGCCCCCGAAGTCCCCGAACTCGTGATCGCCGAAGCCCCGGCGCGACGGAAGAAGAGCAAAGTCGAGCCTGTGCGTGTCCCGTCGCGCCGTGCGAGCGCGGCGAGACCGTCCCTCTGGAAGCACGCGCTCCCCGCAGGGGTTCTCGCCCTGTGTGTCCTCGGCGTGATCGGTTACGACCTCGTCGCCAAGAAGCCCATCGGCTCCGACGACTCCGGCACCTCCGACACCCGGCCCGTGATCGCCGGGCCAGCCTACGACCCGGACCGCATCATCCAGCAGCCGCGCGTCGGCGTATCGTTCAGCTCTACCCACCGCTTCGGCGTCGTCATGCTCGACGCCGACGACCCGAACGATAAAGGCCGTGCCAAGCGTCTGACCGCGATGGAAGACGGCGCGACGAACAACACCATCGTCCGCATCGGCACTTTCGAGTACATCTTCGGCCTCGAGGTCGGCGGCAACAAGATGACTCAGGTGCAGAAGGAGCTTCCCGCCCCCTACAAGGGCTGGATCTCGACGATGGAGTTCCGCAACGAAAAGGTCCGCGTCATGCAGTACATCCAGATCGTGCCCAGCGGCGACAACATCCTCGACAGCGTCCTCGTCTACTACAAGGCCGAGAACTACGGCACGATCCCGCGCAAAGTCGCCCTCCGCCTCATGCTCGACACCTACATCGGCAAGAACGACGGCGTCCCGTTCACCGTCCCCGGCAAGACGGGCTTCGTGACCGAGCAGGCGACCTTCGAGAAGGCCGACGTGCCCGACTACCTCGAGGTCGTCGAGAACCCCGACGACCCGACGAACCCCGGCACGATCGCCCGACTCACCCTCAAGGGGCTGTCCTGGGGCGAGGTCGAACTCCTCGAGCCGGATAAGGTCCACATCTGTCGATTCCCCGGTCCCAATGCGAGATGGGACTTGCCCCCCGAGCCGATGGGAGACGATTCCTGCGTCGCGGTCTACTGGCCCGAGCGAGAGGTCGGGGCCAAGGAGTCGATCCACGTCGCCCTCACCTACGGCCTGGGCAAACTCGACATCACCGACCAGCTCGCCCTCAGCGCGCCGGCGGCGGCCCAGCCCGGACGCGACTTCGTCGTCACCGCCTACGTCTACAATGCCAAGGCGGGCCAAAAGGTCACACTCGAACTGCCACCGGGCCTGAAGATCGCGGACGGGGCCGCCGTGGAGCAGACGATCGCCAAAGACGAGAAGCGGACGCAAATCTTCTGGAAGGTCCGCCCCTCCGGCGAGGGCAAGTACCAGATCGAGGCAACCTCCGACAAGAGCCGAGCCAAGCCGATCACCGTCGCGGTCCAGGCGCGGAGCATCTTCGGCTAGCAGGGCAAGGTGAGACACGGTATGTCGTTTCGACTGTTCATCTATTACTGTGCTTTGTGCGGTGGTTGGGCCGCCTTCCTGACCTGGGGGCTGATCCAGGGCATCGACCAAGTCAAGCGACCGGAAGGTTATCCCCGTGTGATCCTGATCGCGGGCACCCTCGGTGCCCTCGTTTCCGCCGCAATCGGCTTCGTCGATGCCATCCTAAATGCCACGGGCACGCAGCGGCTCGTCCGCGTCCTCGTCTGCGCCGGGCTTGGCCTATTCGGCGGGGCAGTCGGCGGCCTCACCGGGCAGGTTCTGTATAATAACCTCGATGTCCCCCTCTTCGTCGGATGGATGCTCGTTGGCGTCCTCATCGGGGCCGGGATCGGTGCCTTCGACATCATCCGCGCCCTGAATTCCGGCGATAGGATTGGCTCGGGGCTTCGCAAGTCGCTCAACGGTGTGTACGGGGGCCTCCTGGGAGGACTCATCGGAGGGCTACCCTTTTCGTTTCTCATGAACAGTCGCGCCCTGCCTCGCAGCGGCCAACTCATCAGCCTCGTCCTCCTCGGGGGGAGCATTGGCCTGATGATCGGGCTGGCCCAGATCATTCTCAAGGAGGCTTGGATCAAGGTCGAGGAGGGCTTCCGGGCTGGCCGCGAGGTCATGCTGACCAAAGACGAGACGACGATCGGCCGGGCCGAGACTTGCGACCTGGGGTTATTCGCC
The DNA here is from genome assembly GCA_025356615.1 of Planctomycetia bacterium. Taxonomy (GTDB): domain Bacteria; phylum Planctomycetota; class Planctomycetia; order Gemmatales; family Gemmataceae; genus JANXSH01. Next base: position 5,327 of record JANXSH010001067.1, read on the forward strand.
GACAACAGTATCGAGAGACTCCATGCCAGTATCACGCAGAAGAACAACCGCTATCTGCTCTCCCACATCGGCGAAGCAGGCGAGACGTTGCTCAACGATCAGCCCTTGGGCACCAAGCCGGAGTTGCTTCACGCTGGCGACCGGATCCAGATCGGCAAGAGCGTCCTGAGTTTTGGTGAACGACAGAAGAAAAAGAAGAAGTAAGAAGGATTAGCCACAGATGAACACAGATGAACACAGATCAATAGTAAGATGATTAGAGAAATCAGTTCCTCTCGAGTCGAGTCTATTCTCTGTGTTCATCTGTGGCTAATTCTTGCTTTCTGAACAGCCTCTAAT
>JANXSH010001106.1 GCA_025356615.1 Planctomycetia bacterium
CCCTCGCCGATCGTCATGATCTGCTCGGGCCGGGCGTAGGGCAGCAGGTCGCGGAAGCGCCACACGCCGCTGAAGCAGAGCGGGTCGGTGCGCCGCGACCACTTCGCCTCGAAGTCGCGCAGGCTACGCGGCACCGGGAGGCGGTCCCAGTCGTAGGCGACATCCATGAGGCCGCCGCACTTCGGACACTGGAACGAGGTGTCGTCGAGGGCCGACGTTCCGCCGCAGGCGGGGTGGATACAGCGCTGGAATACGAGGTCGTTCATGGTCTTGAAGCGTCAATAATCCTTGACGGAGAAGCGCCAGCAGGAGAGGCCGAGCAGAAGGACGATGTACAGGCAAGAGACACCGAGACTCTCCCCCCAAGACACCTCGGATTGGTCGAACTTCAGATCCTTGACCTGATTCGCCGTTACCAGATCGCGCACGAGGAGCCGACTGCTCAGCGTGTCGAGGTCACTGCGGCGGGGCAGGGTGAAGTGCAGAGCGTTGACGACTTTAGCGAATGTGCCGTCCTGGAACCGCTCCCCTTCGGCGACTTCCCTTCTCTTGTCCATGATCCGCATGCTCTCGACATAGCTGTGCATGAAAGAGACGAGCAACAGTCCGGCCCAGATGACGATCGTCACGAGGATGGCCACGATCGCGCTGCGTGTAAGCACCGCGAAGAGGGTCGATATCGCGTAGAGAATGGCGAAGGAGAAGGTGAGGATGGGGATCATCCAGAAGACTGCGGGGGCCCACACGCCGGAACGAAGGCCCAGGGCGGCCCAGACGACGGCCACCGCCACAGCGGTGTTGAGCAAGACGAATGTCAAGCCGCCGACGTACTTGTAGAGGAGCAGCAGGGGCCGACTGATCGGCTTGACGATCAGCAGGTCGATCGTCCCCTTGCGGAGCATGTTGGGGATGAAGAACGCCGTGATGATGACGCTAATGAGGAACGTAACGCTCGCGCCGATCCAACCCAGCATGATTTGCTCGATGGCGAAGAGTTGAATGCCCAGGGGCGCGGCCTCCTCGCCGGTCGGCTTCCAGTTGCCCAGGAACAGTCCCCAGGTGTGTGGCCACAGTCGGAGCGTGGTGGACGAAGGGGCCGTGGTGACTTCGTAGAACACCTCCTGCGGCGAACCCTGTTCGACTCCTGCGGGCTTCGGGATCTCCCGCACGTCGCTCACGGAGACGATGCGGAGTTCGTTCAGCATCCCGAAGCGGGAGCGGATGTATTCCACGGTTTCCGTGGGAGACATTCCCTTGGCCTGAGTTGGCATCATGCGGAGGACGACCCGATAGCGAGCATTCGGCCCCTCGGATACGCCGTCGCTTGGCGTGACCTCGACCACCTGATATAACCCCTTGTTGCTCTCCTGGATCCGTCGCATAAAGTCTTGAACGTTTTCGGGGTCGAAATTCTCCAGCGTGTCCATCGACAGTGACGCGGCGGCCAGGCTCATGAACTCCTTCGCCACGGGCTTGGGGGTGAACGTCATGGTGCCGGTGAACAGCGCGACCAGCAGAGACAGGCCGATCATCACGTAGAATACCTTCGTATCGACCGCCTCGCGCAACGAGTCCTTGAGGACCGCCAGGAATTTCATCGCTCGTTTTCTCCGGTTCGGTCATCAGTCACGGGTACGGACACGCTTGCGGCGAGGTCGCCCGCCGTCCACGCCAGGCTCCGCCGCCTCGACGGTCTGCACGAACAGGTCTTCGAGCGTCTGACGCTTCTCGACGAGGTGGCGCAGCCGCAACCCCTGGGCACGCAGGAAGTCCACCAGCGGGTCGATGCTCTGCCCGTCGCGCAAACCGATCTCCCAGAGCAAACGCAGGCGAGACAGGGCGTAGCCCATCGCCCGCACTTCCGCCTCGGGGAAGAGTTCGCCCTCCGCCAGGCCGACCTGGAACGTGCCCTTCTGCTCGGTCAACTCGGCGACCGTCCCCTGGCGGATGATCTCGCCGCGATCCAGGATGACGACGCGGTCGCAAATCAGTTCGACCTCGCCCAGCAGGTGCGAGTTGAGGAAGATCGTCACCCCGCGCGCCTTCAGGGCGTCGAGCATCTCGCGGATCTCGCGCCGGCCGACCGGATCGACGCCGTCGGTCGGCTCGTCGAGGAAGATCACTTCGGGGTCGTGCATCAGCGCCTGCGCGATGCCCAGGCGCTGCTTCATGCCCTTGGAGTAGGTGCGGATCTTGGAGTGCATCCGGCCCTCGAGGCCGACGCTCTTCAGAACCTCGGGGATGCGTCGGCGGCGGTCGCCCGCCGACATCTCGAGCAGGGTGCCGTAGAATTCGAGCAGGCTTGCCCCGGTGTGGTACTCCGGGAAGCGATGGTCCTCGGGCAGGTAGCCGACCTTCCGCCGCGTCTTCGTCGTGCCGACCGGCTCGCCGAGCAACTCGGCCTTGCCGTCCGTCGTCGAGAGGATGCCGAGCAGGATCTTGACCAGCGTCGTCTTGCCCGCGCCGTTCTGGCCGAGCAGGCCGAAGATTTCGCCCTTCTCGACGCGCAACGAGACGCCGTTGAGCGCGGTGATGCGCCCGCTGTACGTCTTGACCACCTTTTCGGTGACGATCACCGCCACGAATCACCTCTTATAGATCGAAGAGAAGTTAACCACAGAGTCACAGAGGGCACCGAGGAATACACAGATAGGAGAAGTGTGTCGTCACGCTTCTCGTCTTCCCCCTGCTTACTCTTCGCTCCGTGTCCTTCGTACTTCTAGAGTTCCATTGCTTTTTCTACGTTACGAACTCGGCCCCCTCTCGACGAGCGTGAACATCGCGGAACGCGAGGTTGTCCCCCAGAGATACAATCGGGACATGTCATCCCCTGACTCGCTCTTCAACTGAAAACTGAAAACTGAAAACTGAAAACTGGAGTCCGACCATGAGCATGTACGACACGTTGAAGACCCGCCTCACCGAGTGCCGGAAGACGGGCAAGGCGGTCGAGCTGAGCGTCCTCCAGGTCGTCCTCGGCGACGCCTCCATGATCGAGGCGCGCGCCGGCCACAAGGCGACCGACGACGAGGTGGAGAAGATCATCCGCAAGACCATGCTCGGCAATCAGGAGACGATCGTCATCCTCGAGCAGAAGGGGCTGACCGGCGGGGCGAATCACACGAAACTGAGCGCCGAGAACGTCTTCCTCCAGACGCTCTTGCCCGACACGCTCTCGGTCGAGGAGATTGCGGGCCACCTCGGCGAGGTCGCCGACGCCCTACGCGCCGCCAAGAACGACGGCCAGGCCACAGGGGTCGCGATGAAGCACCTCAAGTCCAAGGGGCTGCGCGTGCTGGGCGACGACGTGTCGGCGGCTGTCAAAAAGATCCGGGGCGGGTGAGGCGTTGGGAGTGAGGTCTTCGCGTCGCCTCACTCCGCTTGCAGGAACACCCCCTGGTCGCGGAATTTATTCCGCAGTGCGGGAGGCAGGTTCTTCGTCGAATGCCAGAAGACCATTGTCGTGCCGATGCGCTCGGCCTCCTTGCCCAACAGCGTCTTGACACGGTCGGCCGTCGCCGCGTCCGGGCAGCGGAACAGCCGCCCTGGGCGAGTGCTGACGTTGCTCACCTGCCCGCTCCACGCGCGAATCTGCGTCTTGACGTTGGGGGGCACGGGGGTGCTCGCGTGCTTCTCGAGCCGGGCCAGAAGGTCCGCCTCGGTCAGGCCGGTGGATCGCGCGCGCCACACCGACTCCCTGGTAATCTGGAAAGTGATCGCCCCCTGTCCGGGCTGCCCCTGGACGCGGTTGCAGAACAGCGCCAGGTCGGCGGCGGCCGCCGGGGCGATGCCGATGACGATGACACTGAAGTCCGGCTGGACGATCGTCCTGGTCGCGCTCGTCGGGGCGTCGGGGGGCGGTTTGGCCTTGTCGAAATACACGTCCAGCCAGGGCAGGCGACAGAGGACGACCTGTCCGCCCTCCTCCCGGCCCTGACGCAGGCAGCCGAATCGGACGAGTTGCCTGGTAACGTCTTGGACCAAACGACGCCCACAGTCTTCGTAGAGTTCGGCGACGGGCGGGATCAGCCGGTTGCCGAATCGTACCTCGACTTTGCTCGCGTCCGAGGTTCCGAGGAGCAAGGGGTTGTCCGGCCCGCGCGCGACGAATTCGACGAAGTCGTCCAGTCGAACATACTTCCCCTCCGGGAGGCGGGCGAACGCCCGATGGACCGCGTCGCGGATCGTCTGGCGGTCGTCGTCTTCGAGGATCCACTGGGACTTTTGGCGATTCCCCTTCTTGCGGGGGACGAAGCTCGTGCCGAGGAACTCCTGGTCGGCGCTGGAGGTCCCATACTCCTTACGAATCACGCGGTACAGCTTGTACAACTGGTCATACTGCACGCCGATCCCACCCGAGAGCCAGGTCCGCCCGCCCTTGCTCAGGCGAAGGAGCATTTCCTTCTCGCGATCGTCGATCGGATCGACGAAGCCGCGATTCTGGATCAGCCGGACGACGGCCGTCAGCCGTTGCACCCGGTCCTTCGGTTCGTCCAGAGACCATCCGGGGGCCACGAGCATCGTCGCGAGGAATCGGTCCTGCTCCTTCGCATAGAGGCCGTGATCCTGGCGGACTCGGCCGGGCCCCCCGGCGAGTTCGAGCAGAACGGCTCGCAGATCGAGGATCAGCAATCCCCCCTCCGGGCCGACCTCGGCGGGAGCGGGCCGCTCCGTCAGTTTGGGGTGAGGCATGGGCTTGGTCGATTGCGCGCGAGCGGCACGCACGCCTGGGATAAACCCGATCAGGAGGGCGTTCGTGGTCGGATCGAGTCCCTCGACGACCGCGAGGTAATTGACGAGCGCGTCGAGGGCCGCCCTCACCTTGTCGGGGCGGCGTTTCGGGAGCCGAGATGCCAACGACGCCAGCGGGATCGGCCCGCCCTCCTCGTCGAGACACTTGACGATTTGCGTTGCTATGATATCGTCGAGAAACGTCGCGACCCAGTCCGGCCAAAAGCGTCGGGGTACGTATTGCGAAAGGTATTCGTCCGTGTAGAAGCCGGGCATTGGGCCGACGTTCTTCGTCAACACCTGCTCGAACGCAACACCCATTTGGTGGGAAAGATAGGCAATGCGGGCATACGGCCGGAGGTCCGTCGTGGCCGGGTCGAGTAAGCGACATTGCGCCAGCGTGTGGAGCCTGAGACTGAAGCCGATGGCTGTGGACGCGAGGCGCACCCTCCTCCCGTCGGCCTCTTCGACAAGCCCCGCCCCGAGGAGCGTCTCTCGCACGGGGCTGGGCAACACGATCGAGGGCGGATTCGCGCCCTTGCGGACCGGCGGCTGCACATCGAGAAAGGCCGTGCGGGCCATCACCGAAAGGCCGGCCCAAAGGTCGTCCCATGCCGCCATCTCGGCGCGCTTCCACCCTTGATCGTGAAAGGCGATTGGTTGATGTTGTTGCTTCTGTTTTTGGAACATCCATCGCATCGGCGCGTCTCCAGACCGTGAACCTCATGAGAGCATCCTAGTGTATCTCCTCCTGGATCGATAGGATTCCCGTAACCGTTCGTCCGATTTTTAGGGACTCGGGGCATCCTCAGATGATCCGCCCTGATAGCATGTCCGCATGGAGGAAGTCGCTTGCCCTGGATGCCTCGGGCCTCTCGCCTCTATCGCGGCGTTGGAGCAGTTCATCGCCCACCTCGAAACCCCCTGGGCATGCCCCCCCCTCCCCGTCGTAATTCTACAGGCATTCGCTCCGTCCGAGGAGCACCGCAGTCACGACCTGGCCGTATAGCCACGAACCTCCCGGAGCCTGGTGCCGATGACCGACGTTACCCGCATCCTGTCCGCCATCGAGCAGGGCGACCCGCACGCCGCCGACCAACTGCTGCCGCTGGTCTACGACGAACTGCGCCGGATGGCCGCGCAGCGGATGGCTCAGGAAACGCCCGGCCAGACCCTTCAAGCCACGGCCCTGGTTCACGAGGCGTACCTTCGGCTCGTAGGGGACGCGGAGGTACACCCCTGGAACAGTCGCGGTCATTTCTTCGCCGCCGCCGCGGAGGCCATGCGCCGGATCCTGGTCGAGAAGGCTCGACGCAGGCAACGCCTCCGACACGGCGGAGGCCGCCAGCGCATCGACCTGGAAGACCTGGATGTCATGCGAGAGGAGAAGGCCGAGGAACTGCTCGCCCTGGACGAGGCCCTGGAGCGGCTTGCGGGCGAAGAGGCCATCGTCGGGGAGGTCGTGAAACTGCGCTATTTCACGGGGCTTACCATCGAGCAATCGGCGGCGGCTCTGGGCATCTCCGTGCGGACGGCCAATCGCCACTGGGCCTACGCACGGGCCTGGCTGTATACGCAACTCCGTCGATCCGACGAGCCGAACGAGTAGGGCCCGAATTTCCGTGGCACGTTTCACCCGCGAACGTCGCACTGTGAGTAGAGCGACGAATCTTGTTCATGAAGGTCGGTGCCATGGAAAAGCAACCCCTGAGCGTCAAAGCGGTCTTCGACCGCGCCCTGGAAATCGAGCCGGCCGCCGAGCGCAAAGCCTACCTGGACGAGTCTTGTGCCAACGCGCCCGAACTACGTCAGCAGGTCGAGGCGCTCCTCGTGGCCTACGAAGACGCGGGCAGCTTTCTGGAGAAGCCCGCACCCGACCTGGGGGCGACCGTGGACTCGCGACCCGGCCAGCCCAGGGACGAGGAGAACCCGGCACCCGAGTCTCCAAACCCGCCCTCCGACCGCGACGAGCCGGGGCGGGTCATCGGCCCGTACAAGCTGTTGCAGCAAATCGGCGAGGGGGGAATGGGCACGGTCTTCATGGCCGAGCAGACGCACCCCGTCCGACGCATGGTGGCGTTGAAGATCATAAAGGCCGGGATGGACTCCCGCCAGGTCATCGCCCGCTTCGAGGCCGAGCGCCAGGCGCTGGCCCTCATGGATCACCCGAACATCGCCAGGGTTCTCGACGCCGGGACGACGGACGCCGGCCGGCCCTACTTCGTGATGGAACTCGTCAAGGGCGTGCCGATTACGAGGTACTGCGACGAGAACCGCTTGACGCCGCGCGAACGCCTGGAGTTGTTCCTGTCGGTCTGCCAGGCCGTCCAGCACGCCCACCAGAAGGGGATCATCCACCGCGACATCAAGCCGTCGAACGTGATGGTCTGCCTGTACGACGACGAGCCGGTGCCCAAGGTGATCGACTTCGGCATCGCCAAGGCGACCGGGCAGAAGTTGACTGAGCGGACGATGTTCACGGAATTCGGGGCGGTCGTCGGCACCCTGGAGTACATGTCCCCGGAGCAGGCGGGCCTCAACCAGATGGACATCGACACGCGCAGCGACATCTACTCGCTGGGCGTACTCCTGTACGAACTGCTGACCGGCACGACACCTCTGGAGCGCAAGCGGCTCAAGGAGGTGGCGGTGCTGGAGTGGTTGCGGCTGATCCGGGAGGAGGAGTCGCCCCGGCCGAGTACGCGCCTGAGTTCGACGGAGGGCCTGCCGTCGATCGCGGCTAACCGCAGCCTGGAGCCCAAGAGTCTCAGCGGGCAGGTGCGCGGCGAGCTGGACTGGATCGCGCTGAAGGCGCTGGAGAAGGACAGGGGCCGCCGGTACGAGACGGCCAACGGCTTCGCGGCGGACGTGCAGCGCTACCTGGCGGATGAGCCGGTGCAGGCGTGCCCGCCGGCGGTGGGGTATAAGCTGCGGAAGTTCGTGCGCCGCAATCGCGGGCCGGTCCTCGCTGCGACGCTTGTGCTGCTGGCGCTGGTTGGCGGCACCATCGGCACCTCCTGGCAAGCAGTCCGGGCGACCTGGGCGGAAAAGGGAGCGATCGCGCAGCGCGACGAAAAAGAGACGGCTCGAGCGCTCGCGGTTCAGGCGGAGCAAGAGACCAAAGCGCAAGCTGAGATCGCGCGGGCAGTGAACGAGTTCTTGCTGACGGACCTGCTCGGCCAGGCGGACGTCGGCCAGCAGCCCGTTCTGGACAAGAACCGCGAGCGCAACCCGAACGTCACGGTCGGGGAACTGCTCGACAGGGCGGCGAACGCCATCGAGGGCAAATTCGCCGACCAGCCGCTTACCGAAGCCGCCATCCGCCAGACACTAGGCCAAACGTATCGGGCCCTGGGGCGCTATGTCGAGTCCCAGCGGCACCTGGAGCGGGCGGTTGGGCTGCGCACCGACAAGTTAGGGGCCAACCATCCCGACACCATGACCAGCAAGCTGAGGCTGGGTATACTGTACAAGGACCAGGGGAAGTACGACCGGGCCGAGCTGCTCTTCCAGGAGGTACTCGACGCCCGCACAGCCAGCGTGGGGGCCGACCACCCCGACACCCTGACGGTCAAGAGCAACCTGGGCAATCTGTACGGGAGACAGGGGAAGTACGACCAGGCCGAGAAAATACTCAAAGAGGAGCTCGCCGCCAGGACCGCCAAAATGGGGGCCGACCACCCCTCGACACTGACCAGCAAGAACTACCTGGCCGCACTGTACCTGGATCACGGGAAGTACGACCAGGCGGAGCCACTTTTCAAGGAGGTCGTCGCCGCCGACACCGCCCAATTAGGGGCCGACCACCCCGCGACACTGAGCAACAAGAACAACTTGGCCCTTGTATACCTGAATCAGAGGAAGTACGACCAGGCCGAGCCACTCTTCCGGGAAGTGATCGCCGTCGAGACCGCCAAGCAAGGGGCCGACCATCCCCACACCCTGATCACCAAGTGCAGCCTGGCCAGGCTGTACCAAAACCAGGGGAAGAACGACCGGGCCGAATCGCTCTACCTGGTGGTACTCGCCGCCCAAACCACCAAGTTGGGGGCGGACCACCCCAACACCTTGATCACCAAGAACAACCTGGCGGCGTTCTACTGGCGGATGGGGAAACTGATCAAGTCCGTGCCCATGTTCGAGGAGATGCTGCGGACGCGGCAGGAGACACGGGGCGACGATCATCCCGACACGGTGAGAACTGCCTACAATCTGGCCGTGAACTACCTCGACGCCGGGCGAGCGGCGGACGCGCTCAAGGTCATGGATAAATGGCTTCCGCGCGGCCAGGAAAAACTGGGGTGGGACCATCCCGCCACGCAACTGGGCGCGCAGAACGCCCTGCGCATCTACGAACGCGCTGGCATGCTTACCAAGGCCGAGTCGCTCTACCCGATAGTGATTGCTGCCGAGACTGCCAAGTTGGGGGCCGACCACCCCCACGTCCTGATCCGGAAGCACAACCTCGCCGTGTTGTACTTGCGGCTGGGTAAACAAACCCGGGCCGTGCCCCTGCTCGAGGAATTGCTGCGGACGCGGCAGAAGATACGGGGCGACGATCACCCTGAAACGGTGAGAACTGCCTACCAACTCGCCGTGAGCTGCCGCGACGCCGGGCGAGTGGCGGACACGCTCAAGGTCATGGACGAATGGCTTCCGCGCGGCCAGGAAAAACTGGGGCGGGACCATCCCGTCACGCAATACGGCGTGCAGGCAGCGCTGGTCCTCTATGAGCGCGCCCGAACGCCTGCCAAGGCCGAACCACTGCTGCGTGAGCTGGCCGATTTCTGGAAGAAGAAGGACGGTGCCGATTCGCCGCGCTACGCGGGGCAACTCGCCGTACTCGGTCTTAACCTGCTGCTTCAGAAGAAAGCGGCCGACGCCGAGCCGGTGCTGCGCGAGTGTCTGGCGCTCCGTCAGAAGAAGGAGCCCGGTGTGTGGACGACCTTCAGCACTCAGTCGATGCTCGGTGAGTCGCTATCGCTCCAAAAGAAGTACGCCGATGCAGAGCCGCTGCTAGCGGCAGGCTACGAAGGCATGAAGCAGCGCGAAGCGCAGATCCCGTCGCAGGGCATGGACCGGCTAACCGAGGCCTTGGAACGGCTGGTCAGGCTCTACGAGGCCCTCGGCAAGCAAGAGAAAGCGGCCGAGTGGCGAAAGAAGCTGAAGCAAGAGCAACCCGAATGAAGGCGCCTCGCTGGAAAACTCTCGAGATCTTCGGAGTTGCGTGGCACACTTCGCGAGCACACGTCGCACTGTAGGTAGCGAGCCTTGTCGCACAGGTGACACACCCCAGCGATTCTCTCGTGAAGTGCCAAGAAGAAGCAGCCGGTGAGGTTTTGCCGCCAAGCAAGCCCCTCACCGGCCCAGGCCTCGCCCCGGCGCTCGGTCTGCGCGCCGGCAGCATTGGCTTTTCCATTGTAACGCAGACCGGCTCCTGAAAGGAGATACATCATGTGGTTTTCCTCGTGGTTGCGCAAACGAGCCGTTTCCCCCAAGGGCCATCCAGCGCGCCGCTTCCGGCCGTGTCTCGAAGTGCTGGAAGATCGTGCCGTACCGGCGACGTTCCTCGTGAACACGCCTCTTGACGTCCTGGGCCATACCAACGGCATGCTCTCGCTGCGGCAGGCGATCATCGACGCCAACGCCACGCCCGCGGCTGACACCATCACCGTGCCCACAGGCTCGTACACGCTGACACGGTCCGGGGCAGGCGAGGATGCGTGCCTCACTGGCGATCTCGACATCAACGGCCCCCTGACGATCAACGGCGCTGGGGCCGGCAAGACCGTCATAGATGGCGGCGGTCTAGATCGAGTGTTTCAGGTGCTCAGCGGCCCCGTGAGCCTTTCCGGCATGACCATTCAGGGAGGAAACGCTAGCCTCGGTGATACATCCATGGGCAGTGGCAAAGGCGGCGCCGTCGCCAACTTCGCGACGCTCACAGTCAGCGATTCCATCATCTCCGGCAACCACGCATACGATGGCGGCGGCATCTACAATGTTTACCCTGCGTCGCTGACAATCCACAACAGCACCCTGTCTGGCAACACCGCTAAGTGGGGCGGCGGCATCGCCAACTACGGGACGCTGGCGATCGATACCAGCGTCATCTCGGCCAACTCTGCGGACCAGGATGGCGGCGGCATCTCCAACCACGGGACGCTGGCGGTCAACCAGAGTACCCTCTCGACCAATTCCGCAGGACATCTGGGCGGCGGCATCTATACCCAGGTGAGCACAACCATCGACAACAGCACCCTTTCGGCCAACTCGGCAGGCCCGAGCAGGTCTGCGGGCTATGGAGGCTATGGCGGCGGCATCTATAGCGCAGGTAGTACGCTGACGGTCACCAGCAGCGTCCTCACCGGCAACATCGCCCGTTACGGAAGCGGCGGCGGCATCACCACCTCACTGCCTACGATCTTGACCGTCCGTAACAGTAGGTTCTCCAGCAACGTAGCCGCCGGCCAGGGCGGCGGCATTTGGAATAACGGCGGGACGGTGACAGTAAGCGACAGTACCTTCTCCGGCAACTCCGCCTACAAGGGCGGCGGCATCCATAACCACGGGGCGCTGACGGTCAGTTCCAGCACCTTCTCCGGCAACACCGGAGGCTACGGCGGCGGCATTTTCAATGACAGCGGACTGACGGTCAGCGGCAGCACCTTCTCCGGCAACACCGCTCGCTCGGGCGGCGGCATCTCCAACTACGGGACGCTGACGGTCAGCGCTAGCACCTTCTCCGGCAACGCTGCCACGATCAGCGGCGGCGGCATTTTCAACGCCGGGACGCTGACGCTCCGCGGCTGCACCGTCAAGGGCAACACCGCCCCGCTTGATGCGGACCTTTACGGCACGGCGTCCCTTTTCGATACCACCATCGGCGACACGTACTACCTGTGAGGCCGGAGTCTCAGGGCGGCGTCTTCAACGCGCGTGGGATTGTGATCCGTCAAAGAAGGGCCAGGTTGGCCCCCGCCTTGGCGTTACGGGTCCGGCTCTCGTCCTCCCGGA
>JANXSH010000399.1 GCA_025356615.1 Planctomycetia bacterium
CGTTTCTATATGCACGGACCTCCACTAGTCTAACTTCTGGTCGGGTCGTTGAAAAAGGAATGCCTGGTTCCGACCCGACCCCTCCTTACCGATACGCCTCGAATTCCTTCCCCAGCAGCCCGGCGGCGATCTTCAGCTTCAGCACCTCGTCGGTGCCTTCGTAGATTCGGCAGACTCGCACGTCCATCAGGTGCCGGCCCACGCGATACAGGGTGGACCAGCCCCGGCCGCCGTAGATCTGGACCGCACGATCGACCGCGTCCCAGGCGGCGTTCGTGATGAAGAGCTTCGCCTGGGCGGCGAGCATGTCGGCCCGATTCCGCAGGTCGGCGTTCGTGGGAGCCTCTTGCGCGGCGTCTTTCGCCTCGGCGGCGCGCATCAGCACGCAGTCGGAGACGAGTCGCGCTTGCTCCATTGCGGCGAGGTGCTCTTGGACCAGTTGGTGCTTGCCGATCGGCTTGCCGTGTTGGTGCCGTTCGCGCGCGTAAGTGAGGCACTCCGTCAGACTGTCTTCGATGACGCCCAGGCAGCCCGAGGCGACACTCAGTCGCCCGCTGACGAGGGTGCCCATCGCGATTCGGAACCCCGCCCCTTCTTCGCCGAGCATGTTGCCCACCGGCACCCGGCAACCGCTCATCTCGAACATCGCCGTGTTCGAGGTCGGCATGCCCATCTTCGCGGTCAGATCCTCGCTCACGAAGCCCGCCCCCCGATCGACGATGAACGCGCTGATCCGGCTGCCGGGGAGCTTCTGGCCGTCGTCCCCGCGCGGGTACGCGAAGGTGACGACCGCGTCGCAGATGCCGCCGTTCGAGATGAGGTATTTCACTCCATCGAGGCGGAAGTGATCGCCTTCGCGCGAGTAGGTCGAGGTCATCTCCAGCGGGTTGCTCCCGGCGTCCGGCTCGGTGAGGCCGAAGGCGAGGATACATTCGCCGTGCGCCGCGGCGGGGAGGTAATGCCGTTTCTGTTCCTCGTTGCCGTAGGTCGCGATGGGGTATTCGCCGATGGAGGTGTGGCCCGAGAAGAACGTGCGAACGCCGGTGCCTTCGCGGCCGATTCGGACGAGCGCGCGAGCGTAGGTGACGGTGTCGGCCCCCCGACCGCCGTACTCGACGGGGACCGGGATCGCGAGGAGGTCATGCTTCCGGGCCAGCGGGATGACCTGATCGTTGTAGCGATGCTCGACGTAGCACAATTCCTCATGCGGGCGAATCTCCTGGCAGAACGCCTCGACATCGGTGAAGAGTTTCGTCCGATCGATAGGATGCATCATGGCCCGATCCTCAGCGAAGGAGTAGAGAGGTGTATCCTCAGTTTAGGGCGGGGAGGGCCACTCGGACAAGGAGACGGTGCGTTTCGACGGACGTGTAGTTGCGGAAGGGGCTGACTCACGGCACAATAGGTAGGAGGATCCGCAATCCAGAGGCCCGACCATGTCCAGCCCCAGCGAAGAGAATCAACCCCAGAGCGAACAACCGACGGTCGGCCTGACCGAGGGCACTGCATCGACCTCTTCCGGCGTGAGCGGAGACCGTTTCGGGGACTACCTGCTCGTCGGCGAACTGGGCCGGGGTGGAATGGGCGTCGTCTTCAAGGCGTTCGAGCCGAACCTCGGGCGGTACGTCGCGATCAAGATGATCCTCTCCGGCACCTTCTCGGGGGAAGACGAACTGACACGATTCCGCTACGAAGCCAGTGCGGCGGCCCGACTCCACCACCCGAACATCGTCAAGGTGCATCGCGTGGGGATCCACGAGGGCCGACACTTCTTCGCGATGGACTACATCGAGGGACAGAGCCTATCCCAGCGTCTTAGCGAGGGGCCGATGACCGGCCGGCAGGCGGCGAAGTACCTCGTCACCATCGCCCGTGCCATCGAACATGCCCATTCCCAGGGGATCCTCCATCGCGATTTGAAGCCGGCGAACATTCTCATTGGGAAAGACGATCAGCCGCAGGTGATGGACTTCGGCCTGGCGAAGCAGTTGGCCACGGACAGCGGGCAAACCCGGACGGGGGCGCTGCTCGGCACGCCGAGTTACATGGCACCGGAACAGGCCGCCGGGACGAAGCTCCTGACGCCAGCGACGGATGTCTACGGCCTCGGCGCGCTGCTCTACGAACTCCTCACGGGACGGCCTCCCTTTCAAGGCGACACGACGCTCGACACCGTCCTCCAGGTGCTAGAGAAAGATCCCGCACCCCCGCGCTCGATCGAGCATCGCATCGAGCGCGACCTGGAGACGATCTGCCTCAAGTGCCTCGCCAAGGATCCGCGCGACCGCTACCACTCTGCCGAAGGGCTTGCGGTGGACCTCTCCCGCTACCTCGAGGGCGAGTCGATCCACGCGCGTAGTCTCAACATCGTGGACTACCTCGGTCGGACCTTCGAGCGCAGCCATTTCGACGTGGAATTTGGACGCTACGGCAACGTCGTGCTGTGGTTCGCGGGCATCGTTGGGACGACGCACCTCGCCCTGCACGTCGGCATGACCTATCACGCGGCGACTTGGGTCATGTTCGCGCTGCACGCCGGCCAGTTCGCGCTCATGCTCCTCGTCCTGTGGCGCAATCGCAAATCGGGGCTGATGCCGACTTCCACGGCGGAACGCCTGCTCTGGTCCGTCTGGGTCGGCTACGTCATCGCCTGCGCGATCACGGGGGAGATCGTCCTGCGCCTGTTCGGCCCGGAGGCCGCCTACCAGGGGAAACTCTACCCATTCTTCTGTGCCATGACGGGGTTTGCGTTCTTCGTCCTCGGTAGTAGTTACTGGGGAATGTGCTACGCCATCGCGTTCGTTTTCTGGGCCACGACAGGGTTGTTGTTGCTCGACCCGTCTTGGGGTGCCCTCGTCTATGGCGGCCTGTGGACACTGGCGCTGCTCTTCATCGGCCTACGCTTGCGCCGGCTCGGCGTCGAGCGCGGTGGGAAGTGAGGTTCGGGCAAGCCACTGCGGGCATGCTTCCGCTGCCGAACGACCAAGATAAGTTGCCGGGCCGGCTGCAACGATGTCGCGTCTCGAAAAGCAGTAATGCCGGCCCGGTCAACTTCATCGTCTGGTTCGGCTCGGATATCCTGAATGTCCCCGCTTCCGCTTTTTCTATTCATCCCGGACTGTTCCATGGGAGGCCTGTGATAGCTGCTCCTGGGTAGTGCGTTGGCAACGCCGCCGCCAACGATAACCGAACAATCCAAGGCCCCCGAGGCCGAGCAACGTGAGGGAGGAAGGCTCGGGAACGGCGGTGACCGCGCCGAACTCGAACGCCCCACGGTCGGGGGCCGCGCCCAGGAACGGTTGGCCGAGATTCTTGCCCGAGTCGATGGCGGGTGAGCCGGCGAGCAGGCGGAAGTCGAGTCCGCCGGGGTTGACGAACAGCGGATCGGCGATGATCTGGGCCGGGTCGGACCCGATGAATCCGCCGCCACCAGTGACGTTGCTGACGTTGAACACGAGGTTGTGATCGGGGATGATCGCGACACCGGGGGAGTTGACATAAGCAGCGCTGGCGTTGGCGATGATCGAGTTCGTGATCCTGATGGTGCCGCCGTCGTTGATGTTTACTGCGCTGCCAGCGTTGACGATGGTGGCGTGGGTGACATCGTAGGAACCGCCGTTACCCCCGGAGTTGTTGATCCCGAACGGGTTTTGGATGCCGGAGAAGATCGAGTTGCGAATGATTCCGTTGGCATTGGTGTCGCGCTGATAGATCGCGTGTTCGGAGTTGGAATTGCTGAAGAAGAAGCCGATGATCGACGCGTTGGCAGACAGGAAAAAGATGCTATCGTCCGGCCCGCTACCGCCCCCAGAGAGGCGCGCCCCGCCAATGT
>JANXSH010001128.1 GCA_025356615.1 Planctomycetia bacterium
GCATCCTGCGCATCCGCGACACGCTGCACCTCGAGGAGATGGAGATCAGCGAGCCGGTCCTCCAGGAGCCGGACCCGCAGACGACGTACACGCCGATCGGCCGAACCGCGCCGCTCGCTTTCGACGCCAGGGGCGACCTGCTGCCGCTGTGACACTCGGGGGGCAACCCGTGTAGCCGCGACGCGGAGCGCGGCGGGGACGCGCGGAGGAGACGGGCGAAACGCTTCGTTCCAGCGAGTGCAGGAGCCGACCCCCTACTCGCCCCTTGCCTGACAGGGGCGCTCGCCTCATCGCTTCCCGACGATCTTGCGTAAGCGGGCGGCGATCCGCCGGGCATGATTCGCCAGCACCAACTTCGTGTCGAACAGCCGGGACGACAGCCGGCGGAAGCCCCGGTGGGCGGGTGCCCTCTGGAAATGTTCTTGATAGTGGACCTTGTTGCCGAACCCCAGAATGCCCTGGTCCTCCTCCGTCAGCCCTCCCAGGAACGCCGCGTTGAGCAGTAACGGGTGGTAGCGGTAGTAGGCGACGTCCTCGGCCTGGAGGTACACGTCCGGCTGGTGGTAGTTGAGGAAGACGGCTCGACGAGGCTCCAGCATGGGGACGCCCTGCCGGTGGATTCCGGAGGTGTCGAAGAGGATCACCGTCCCGGCCTTGCCCGCGACCTCGACGATCCGGTCGGCCGCGACGTTGGCCACCTCCTCGGCTCGGACCGTGCGGGGCACCTGCCGGGCGTGGCTCCCCTTGATGAAGTTGAACGCCCCGCTGCGGACGTCGGTCAGGTACAGAGCCACCTTGACCTCGCGCGGGATGGTCGAGACGCGGGACTGGTCGTACCAGGCGTCCCCATGCCAGCCGTGGAAGTCGCGCCGGGTCGGCAACGACAACCACCCCTTGGCCTCGCACAGCACGAAGCCGGCCCCGAGGTACTCGCGCAGCGCCTCCTTCACGAGTGGATGCAATGCTAGATCGACAAAGCCCTGATGCAAAGTGAGCGCGTCCTGGACCATGTGCCGGAACGGCTCGGTCTTTTCATAGCCGTCGAAATCGTTCCAACGCTGGTGCTGGAGTCGCCCAGCGAACGCGGCCTGCATGGCCTCGAGGCGATCGATGCTGAGGAGTTCGGGGATGACAGCGATCCCGTGTGTCTCGAGTTCGCTGGCGAGTGAAGAAGTCATGGCACATACCTCGTGGGGCAAACTGTCCGACAGGGGTCATTGACGTGGGGGGAAGGAGTGCCGCCGGTTGGGTCCTGAGCCGCGTTGCGTGCGGGTCTCACACTCGGGTTACGGTCCTTTTCGTACAAGGCCAGGTACTCCTCGAGCCTGGCGTCCGCAGAGAAGTGCTCGACCGCGTGGAGTCGGGCGGCTTGACCCAACTGCCGTAGCAAGTTCGCGTCCTCGATCAGTCGGCAGAGCGCGGCGGCGAGTCGAACGTGGTCTCCGGGAGGGAACAACAGGCCGGTCCGGTCGTCGGCAACGTATTCGGGTATCCCGCCGATCCGGCTCGCGATCACCGGAAGCCCGCTCGCTTGCCCCTCCAGGTTGACCAGGCCGGCTGCCTCCGCCCACACGGATGGACAGACGAGGCAGTCCGCCGCCTGCATAAAAGTTGACACGTTGGCCTGAGAGCCAAGAAACCGTACTCGATCGGCCACGCCCAACTCGATGGCGAGCGCCTGGAGCGATTGTGTATACGCCCCTTGACCGACCACCCAGACGGTTGCAATGGGAGGCAATAACGGCACCGCGCGAAGGAGAATGTCGATGCCCTTTTCGGGAATCAACTGACCCACCACGAGAGCGACGAATCGGCCTTCGTCACCGAGGCTGGCCTTCAGTTGCCGCCCCACCTCCGGGTCGGGCCGGAAACGGTCCGTGTTGATGAAGTGAAGACAGGTCGTGCAATTCGACCAGACCTTCTGGCGATCGAGACACTCATGCACGAAGCCGCTGACACCGACCACGCGCGAGAATCGTCGGAGCAAGAGTCGTTTGATCGCTCGGATCGGTTGGGGGGGAGGCCCAGGAATCGGATGCAGGCGTGAGTTGTGGTCGGTGAAAAAGTGACGCACCCAAGGCCGCAGCAGTGTTAACGCCCAGAGGTAGGGGTTGTGGAGCGGGGGCAGCAGGCCCCAATGCACGACCTCGATCTTGTGGTGAGAGATCAGTCTGAGCAACCGCCCCAGCGTCCGGAAGCGGAACCGCTCTAAATCGAGAAAGGCGACTTCCACGGCTGCTTCACGAAAGCCGATCGCCCGCTCCGAGTCGGGGCGCGTGCTGAACAAGGGAAGCAACAACCCGCCGCGCTGACGAAAGGCGATCGCCAACGTCAAGATCTGCTCCTCCAACGACCCGAACTTTCTCGACGGATCGAGAGAGATCGCATACAGAACTCTCTGTAATTCACAGGCGGGTTCCGTCTGAGGTCTCGATAGCATGCCTTCTCCGGCAACGGGAAATTCAGAACGCCTCGACATCCGTCCATAGGCCCATGATCCGCAAGCCGATGGTCCACCTGCCCAGGGGTGCCATAAGCCGAATTATCAGAAAAGCTGGCTCTCCTGCGAGTATAGCACACAAGGACGGTCCCTTCCGAAAAACAAGCGCCCGTCATGAGGAAGATCCGTTGGGGAACATCATACGGTCGGGCTTCCCATCGCCGGACTCGAGTACGATCGGCCCGACTACAGCGGAGGGGTTTACGGCACCTGTCGCATCCTTCAGCCGCTTGACGATGCGTGCCGGGTTTCCCGCCACGACGACATCCGGCGGAACGTCATGCGTGACCACCGCGTTAGCCCCGACGATCGACCGATCGCCGATCCGCACCCCCTTGAGAATCGTTACATGATTGCCGAACCACACGTCGTTCCCGATCGTGACGGGGCGGATATTCTCCGCAGGGGTCGGGTCGTTGGCACGGCGCCGGTCGGCATCGATGGGGTGGCCGTCGTAGTCCGAAATGTGGACGCCGCCGGCCAGAAGACAATCGTTGCCGATGCGTAGCGATGAACTGATGGCCAGAGAACACCCGTGGCCGATGAACACATTATTGCCGATATCGATTTCGGGAACGCCCTCGGCCCGGTTACCGAAGATGAAGTCCGGCTTGCCGCCGAATGTCACACGGTCGCCAAGGACGATCCGACCGACGCCCTGGATGTAGGGTAAGGGGCCCATGCGAAAGCCAGCACCCACGGAGACGCACTGACTGCGGAATAGCGGCTCCGACCAGAAGAACCGCACGGCCCACGCGAGGAAATTCTTGACGATGCCGCGCAGGAGATACACAGCGCGAAAGAGCGGCCGGGTGAGCCAGAAAACCGGCAGGTGGAAGCGCATGACGATCAAGATCAGCCGCTTGAGGCCACCCCAAAATGCACCTTCCCCCCGGCGAAGTTTGACGGCCAAATTCACAGTTGTTCTCCTTCCGCGTCGCAATGAGATGGGCCGGGCATGGTTGACGCGGTCGTGACTTCCGCTAGATCGATGGTAAGTCGAGAATGACGATCCGGCAAGCGAAAGTGAGCCGGAAGACGAACCTGAGAGACGATCCGGCATGTCGGGGAGAGATGGAATCCAGCCATTCCCAAACCGCTGTGTGTGCTATTCGTCTTATCCGTGATTTACTTCTTCACCTCCGCGGCAACCACCCACGCTGCACCAAAACTTCGGCGATTTGCACCGCGTTCGTTGCTGCACCCTTGCGGAGGTTGTCGGCGACGACCCAGATGTTCAGCCCGTGCGGCACCGTCGGGTCGCGCCGGATCCGGCCCACGAACACTTCGTCGCGGTCCACGCAGTCGAGCGGCAGCGGCACCTCGCCGGTGGCGGGATCGTCGAGAACGATCACGCCGGGAGCCTTGCTGAGGGCGGCGCGAGCCTGTTCCACCGTGATCGCCGAATGGAACTCGATGTTGATCGCCTCGCTGTGGCCGACCCGGACCGGGACGCGCGCGGTCGTGGGCGAGACGAGGATGCGGTCGTCGCCCATGATCTTGTGCGTCTCCTTGACCATCTTCCACTCCTCCTCGGTGTAGCCGTCGGCCCCGGCCTTCCAGTCGTGCGGCAACACGTTGCCCGCGAGCTGGGCCGCGTGGGCGGTCGCGGCGGGCATCTTCTCGCCGCGCCCGATCGAGGCGATCTGGGCGTCGAGATCGTTCAGGCCCGTCGCGCCCTTGCCGGACGACGCCTGGTACGTCGCCACGACGACGCGCTTGATGCGGGCGATGTCGTACAAGGGCTTCAGCGCGACGACCATCTGGATGGTCGAGCAATTCGGGTTGGCGACGATCCCCTTCGGGATCTGCCGCAGCGCGTCGGCGTTGACCTCCGGCACGACGAGCGGAACTTCGGGGTCCATGCGCCAGGCGCTGCTGTTGTCGATCACGATCGCCCCAGCGCGGGCCGCCATCGGCGACGATTCCAGGCTCACCGAAGACGGCGTACTCGAGAGGACGATATCCACCCCCGCGAACGCCTCGGGGCGAATGAGTTCGATCGTGAACGTCTTGCCCGCGAACTCGATCGATTTACCGGCGCTGCGTTCCGAGGCCAGGAATTTGATGGCTCGGTAGGCGAATCGATGCTCGACGAGCACCCGCCGCAGGATCTCACCGACCGCGCCTGTCGCACCGACTACCGCAAGGCTAGGCTCCACGAATCGGACCCTTTCATCTGGTGGATTGGGGCGAAAGAGACATCATATCACGTCGATGCGATCTCGGGAATTCGACAATCTCGACACGCGAAGCATGAGCTGGTTGAACCCGCCCGCCCGCCCGCCGGAGTAATATGACCGACGTGCCCCGTATCCCTTGCCCCATCCCGAGTCGCGCCATGCCCGAAATCCCGGATATGCCCTCTCGCGAGGTCGATTCGTTCGCCACCATCCCGCCTTCCGGCGACGAGAACTGGACGGGGCAACCCTTGCCGCCTCACGGCTTCGCGATTGCGGGGCGTTTTACGGTGTTGTCGGAGATCGCGCGAGGTGGGATGGGTGTCGTGTACAGCGCCATCGACCCGCAATTTCGCCGCGAGGTGGTCGTCAAGACGCTGAACGAACGCCTCGGCGACCAGGCGGACGCGATCCGCCGGTTCGACCAGGAGGCGAGCATCACGGGGCAGTTGCAGCACCCCGGCATCCCCGCCGTGTTCGAGTCCGGTCGGCTCGACGACGGCAGGCCGTTTCTCGCGATGAAGCTCGTCAAGGGGCGGACTCTGGCGGAACTGCTCGAGGGTGGCAGGCCCAACCGGAGCGATTTGATCCCGGCGTTCGAGCAGGTGTGCCACGCAGTGGCGTATGCGCATAGTCGGCGCGTCATCCATCGCGACCTGAAGCCGGCGAACGTCATGGTCGGGGCGTTCGGCGAGGTGCAGGTCATGGACTGGGGGCTTGCCAAAGTCCTCGGCGAGCGCACGGAGACTCGGCCCACGGACCCCGACGCGACGGACATGGGCGGGACGAAGATCCACGACCCGCGCACCGATTCGGGCGGTTCGGAGACGCAGACCGGCGACATGCTGGGCACGCCCGCGTTTATGCCGCCGGAGCAGGCCGCGGGGGCCATCGACCTCGTGGACGAGCGCGCCGACGTGTTCGGCCTCGGTGCGATCCTGTGCGTGATCCTCACCGGCGAGCCGCCCTACACCGACCGCGACGGCAGGGCGGTTCGGGTGATGGCCCTGCGCGGCAAGTTGGAGGAGTGTACCAAGCGACTCGAGGCGAGCGGCGCGGACCCGGAGTTGGTCGCCCTGGCGCGGCGCTGTCTGTCGCCCGAAGTCGCCGACCGGCCCCGAAATGCGGGCGAGGTGGCGGCGGCCGTCGCCGAGCTTCGTCGGCAGGCCGACGAGCGGGCACGGCAGGCGGAACTGGACCGCGTGCGGGCCGAGGGCGAGCGCGAGCGGGCGGAGTTACGCATCGTCGAGGAACGGGCGAGGGCGGAGTTGCGCGCGGCGGAGGAGCGCAAGCGTCGGCGCGTGCTGTTGGCGCTGGCGGCGAGCGTTGCCGGCTTCCTCCTGCTCGCGGGCGGCAGTGCGTGGTATACGCACCAGCAGGCGAGGGAGCGCCGGTTTATCGAGGAGGCCCGCGACGAGCGCGAGGCGCGGGTGCGCGAGGGCGTCGGGCAGGTGTTCGACCGCCTGCCGGAATTGTACGACCGCGGCTTGTGGTCGCAGGCAGAGTCGTCGTTGGACCAGGCCATGCACATCCTGGGGGAAGACCGCGACGCGGAGTTATCGGATCGCGTAAAGAGGACACAGCGGGACACGGCGTTCGTGCGCCAGCTCGATGAAATCCGGCTGAAGAAGATTGCGCTGGTCGATGGTGAACTTGTTTTCAAAAATGCGTTGCCGAAGTACACCGAAGCGTTTCGAAAAAGCGGGTTCGATTTGGACGCGATGGACCGAGGCGGGATGATCCGATGGCTCAACGAGTCGCCGGTGCGTGTATACCTATTGGCCGCGCTGGACGACTGGGCACTGACGGAGACCGATTCCGCAACGAGAAAGACCTTGTTCGATTTCACGGCTGATGCCACGGGGCAACCGTGGCGAAGACGCCTTTCGGAAGCCTGGGATGAGGGAAAACAGTTGGAAAAGGTGTATGCTTCCATTCATTCAAGGGAACGATCGCCGGGATTGATCGCGGGTGTTGGCCATCAGTTGAATCAGTTGGGGGAGGACGGGAGTCCAACACTCCAGGAGGGGTTACGCCGCTTTCCGAGCGACTTCTGGCTTCATGCGTGGCTCGGGATCATGGATGAGGGCACGGTGGAGCAGCGGATCGGCGCTAATCGCGCGGCGCTGGCGATTCGCCCTGGGGCCGCAACAATCCACTCCAATCTGGGCTTTGCTCTGCGTGCGAATAAGGATCGCTCTGGTGCCATTACTTCGTTCCGAGAGGCCGTCCGTCTGGACCCGAACGATTACGACGCGCACCACGGCCTGGGCCTCGCTCTGTGCGAAACGGGCGAACTCGACGGGGCTATCACCGCCTCTTTAGAAGCCATCCGCCTCAAACCGACCTACGCCAACCCGCACAACGCTCTGGGTGTCACCCTGCACGACAAGGGCGACCTCGTTGGGGCGATCGCGTCGTACAAGGAGGCGATCCGCCTCGACCCGAAGTTCGCGAAGCCGCACAACAACCTGGGCATCGCCCTGTCCGACAAGGGCGACCTCGCCGGGGCCATCGCCTCCTACAAGGAGGCCATCCGCCTCGACCCGAAGCTCGACAAGCCGCACAACAACCTGGGCAACGCCCTAAGAGCCAAGGGCGACCTCGCCGGGGCGATCGCGTCGTACAAGGAGGCCATCCGCCTCGACCCGAAGTTCGCGAAGCCGCACAACAACCTGGGCATCGCCCTGAGAGCCAAGGGCGACCTCGCCGGGGCCATCGCCTCCTACAAGGAGGCCGTCCGCCTCGACCCGAAGGACGCCGATGCGCACTACAACCTGGGAATCGCCCTGAGAGCAAAGGGCGACCTGGCAGGGGCCATCGCCTCCTACAAGGAGGCCGTCCGCCTCGACCCGAAGAACGCGAACGTACAGCGCGGCCTGCGCTTGACCGAGCGGTGGTTCGTCTTGTCGGACCGCTTTCCGGCCATCCAGCAAGAGACGGACACCCCCAGGTCTTCCATTGAGGCGGTCGAGTTCGCCGGGTTCGCCGTGCTCGACTTCCAGAAGCGATACTCTCTCGCATATCACCTCCTCCTACACGCCATCACCGGCGATGCGAAATTGATGGAACCGAACCGCTACAACATCGCCTGCTACGCCCTCCGCCTCGCCGCCGGGGACGACCCAAACGACAAGCCCTGCGAGAAGAAACGTCTTTCCCTCCGCAAGCAAGCCGCCGAGTGTCTCTCTGCGCGTCTGGCGGTGGCGCGCAAACTGGAGACATCAGCTAAGCCGGAGGATCTGAAGGAAGCGATTCGTCTCATGCGCCACTGGCTCCGAGACGCCGACCTCGCCTCAGTCCGCGACCCGGAGCGACTCGCCGCGCTGCCCCCGGAGGAGCGCGAGCGCTGGGAGGCGTTCTGGGCCGACGTGCGCGCGACGCTGGCGAAGGCGACCGCGAAGGGGGCGGACAAGCGTTGACGGATTCGTCGCCCCCAAGTCTCCCACGAGCGCTCCATGCCCTCCACCGCCTTGACGTTCTGGCAAACCGACCGCGTGCGACGACTGGCCGAAGTCGAGGCCCAGTGTGCCGCCGTCTCCGCCCTCGTCCCGCCGAATCCCCCGCTGGCCGAGGAACTCCTCCGGGGGTACGTCGTCCTGCTCAGCGCCCACTTCCAGGGCTTCTGTCGCGATCTCTATTCGGAGTGCGCCCAGATCGTCGCGTCGAGGGTGCGGACCCGTCTCGGACTTCTCTTCGCTGACCAGTTCACCCAAAAGCTCAAACTCGATCACGGCAACCCCAACATCGACAACATCGCCGAGGACTTCAACCGCTTCGGCTTCGATTTGATAGCGACGGCGAGGCCGGAACCGTCCTTCGCCCTGTACCGTCAGCATCTCGTCGAGCTGAACAGGTGGCGGAACACCGTCGCGCATTACGGACCCATCCCCGCAGGGTTCCCCGCCCTGACCCTCGCCACGGCATCGGCTTGGCGGATTTCCTGCGATGGGCTTGCGCTCTTGCTGACCGAAATCATGTATACTGTGTTGAGACGACTACTCAGACGTGCCCCGTGGTGATCGTGTGACGAAGGGGGATCGAGAGATGGATACGAAACCCGAAGGCGAACCGCTACGAGTGGGAACCTACGTCAAGATTCTCGACTCCAACTTCCCCCGCGCGAGGATCGTGGAGTACCGCGGCCCCCTGGGGCCTGGGGGTGCGCGAATCTACCGGGTGCGCGCCCGCCGCAAGCCTAGACCCTTCCTGGCCGAGGTGCGCGAGGATCAACTCGAAGTCATTCCCACACCCCCCAAGCGCGACGCCGCCCCGAAGTCGCCCTGACGCGCGCTCACTCGAACAGCCGCGCCACCGCGACCGTGAAGCCGGGCAACTCCGGCTCCGCGCTCAGGTCCATCGTGTCGTCCACGAGCTTCGGCTTCGCGCCGAGGCGGTAGACCGTCACCGTGCGGTCGTCCGTGTCGATGAGCCACACGAGCGGCACTTTCGCGCGGCGGTACTTCTTCATCTTCAACGTGATGTTCTCCAGTGTGTCGCTGGGGGACAGCACCTCGACGGCCAGTACCGGGATGCCCTGCACGATCGACGATTCGTCGGTCTGCTGCGCGAGGACATCTGCCGAGACGTAGGCGATGTCGATACCGACCACGCTCTCCGAGCCATCGGGCAGGCAGAAACCCGCATCGCCGGTTTGCACCTGGCCGCGCGGTACGGGTTGGCCGTCGAGCCAGTTGGCGAGGAACTGAGCCACGCGCGTCGTCACGTTGGAATGCCAGCGATTTCGGCGAGTCATACCCATCTCCACGAGTCTGCCGTCGATGAGCATACGCTCGACGCCATCGTCCGGCAGGGCCAGGAACTCCTCCACCGTCATGCGACGCTCTGCGACCGTATTCATGGCGAGCCTCCTTCCTGAGTGCGGAATCTTTCCCGAAGTATACCAACTCCTCGCGGTGAACGCAGCGTTTCCCCGAAGAATCGCTCGCACTCGCGCTCCCCTCGCCGTACAATCACCCACATCGATGCCGACCCGTCAACCCCCAGGTGCCACGATGGGACACTTCCCGCCGACCCTCGCCCGACGCGGACTCTTCTCCACCTCCTGTGCCGTCTCGCTCTTGCTCGGCTGCGCCGCCCTCGTCGCCCCGGCAGCCGACACGCCCTCCCCCCTCGAGAAGCAGGCCGAGGCCGCGTTCCAGAAGATCGAGGCCCGCATGAAGGGGAGTTCGCTCGACGCGCCGAAGCTCCGACGCGACCTCCTCTTACTGCGTGTCGGCTACCCCGGCACCAAGGCGAGCATCAAGGCCGCCGCCTCCCTCGGCAAGCTCGGCTCGGCCCTCGACCGGATGGACGCGAAGACCATCGCCGAACTCGAAAGGTTCGACTGGCAGCCCAAGGAACTCGTCGGCGTCCTCGGCGAACATCGCGGGCGACACGCCGGCGCGATCACCTCGGTCGTCTACAGCTCCGACAACAAGTACGTCGTCAGCGGGGGCGGGAGCTACGTCCGCGTCTGGGACGCCGCCACGATGCGCCTCATCGACCTGGGTGCCCTCTCGCACATCTCGTCGGTCGCCATCACCAAGGACCGCAAGTTCGTCGTCGCCAGCTCCTACTACGGCAGCATCGGCGTGTGGGAGTTCGTCGGCGGCAAGAAGCTCACCTACAAGTTCGGCATCGCCGCTGCTACCAGCGCCGTCTACCAAGTCGCCTGCCACCCCGACAGTAAGCGCATGGCCGCTGCATGCTTCGACAACGTCGTCCGTGTCTACGACATCACCGGGCCAGCGAGCAAGGATCTGGGCCTGGTCAGCGGTCACGAAAAGTCGGTCCAGGCCGTCGCCTTCTCCGCCGACGGGAAGACGCTCGCCACGGGGAGCGACGACCTGACCGCCCGCCTCTGGGACGTGACGACGATGGACTACAAGGAGAAATCGCGTCTCGAAAACCACACCGCCGCAGTCGGCGCGATCGCATTCAGCCCCACGGGGGCGACCCTCGCCACCGGCTGCACGGACGGCACGATTCGCTTCTGGGGGGTGTCCGCCGGGGCGCGCGTCAGGGCACCCAAACTCACCTACCAGGGGCCGAAGGGGGCGGTCACATCACTCTCCTACTCCACGACCGGAAAGACCCTCGCCGCCACTTGCGCCGATACGTCCGTTCGCCTCTACGGCCTGGGGGCAGGCAAGCCGATCGAGAGACCCAAGCTCGTCGGCCACGCCGACCCGGTCGCGTCCGTCGCCTTCTCTCCCGACGGCAAGTTACTCGCCTCGGGGGGCGCGGATCAGGTCGTCCGCACCTGGGACATGACCAAGGCCAAACCGACCGAACGCAACATCCCCTGGAGCCACCTCAGCCACATCTACTCGGTCGCCTTCGCGCCGGACGACCAGACGCTCGCCTCGGGCAGCCTCGATCGGGTCGTCCGATTCTGGGATCTCGACAAGGCAGCCCCCAAGACGCGCAACTACCTCAAGGGCGACAACATCGCCGTCTACGCGGTCGCCTACAGCCCCGACGGCAAACTCGTCGCCGCCGCCGGGAACTCGGCCAAGATCCGCCAGTGGGACGCCAAGGGCGGCACCACCCGCTCGGCGTGCGCGGGCCATCCGGGTGCCGTCACGACGATGATGTATTCTCCCGACGGGCGTTACCTTCTCAGCTCGAGCGGCAAGGAGGCTCTCGTTTTTGATGCCCCGCGCGGGACTGAAGTCCAGCGCTTCCTGGGACATAAGACACACATCCACTGCCTCGCATTCTCCCCCGATGGCCGAAAGGCCCTCTCGGGCAGTGGGGCGATCCTCTACGACAAGGACGGCAAGGTCGTTCTCAAGGACGGAGCCTACGTCTACACCGACTGCGCCCTACACCTGTGGGACACCGACAAGGGCGAGACCCTCGCCTCGATCAAGGATGCGAAGAAGCCGTTCTACACCACGGCGTTCTCCGCGCATGGGGACCAGGTCTGGGCCGGCGTCGCCGAGTCGGCCCAGTTGCGACAGCTCGGCCTGAAGGGAAACACCCTCACCGAAGAGAGTCCCATCAAAGGGACGAACCTGTACAACTACCTCGTCGTCCCGACCGCCGACGGAACCCGCCTCATGACGCGCGGGAGCGATGGCAAACTGGTCATCCTGGACATCGCCACCGGCAAACGCCTCTACGAATGGACGTTCAACGAGCCGCTGGGCGGCGTCGCGATCACGACCGACGGCCGGCACGTCGCGGTCGGGCTTGCGACGGGCGTGATCTACGTCCTCCGCATCGACCCGGCGAAGAAGCCGGGGTGAAGACAAGCGATGCGATGCCATCGGATCTGCGGATGCCGGCTCTGCGATGCGTCTGCGATCTCGGCGGATCAGGAAACGAACTCCGTGAGCGAGGAAGTGGCACCCTGGAAGTCCTGATCGC